>CAILKC010000180.1 GCA_903834675.1 uncultured Victivallales bacterium
ACCGCATCTCCAGCGGACGGCGGTGGCGGCCCACCGCATCTCCAGCGGACGGCGGTGGAGCCCACCGCATCTCCAGCGGACGGCGGTGGAGCCCACCGCATCTCCAGCGGACGGCGGTGGCGGCCCACCGCATCTCCAGCAAGCCGCGCCTACTTCGACTCGATCCCGAACTGCCGCTTCAGCAGCGGCACATTCAACCCCACCGTGTTCGTGGCCTCCTGCCGTTCGAGGACCGCATAGCCTTCGACGTTGAGCAATCGCCGCACCTGCGCCAGCAGGCCAGAGAGGCGGTGTTCGGGCAGGTTCAGCGCGGTGGCCAGGGCTGGCGCGAGCAGGCTTCCGCCACGGCTGTCGAGGGCTTCCAGGAGCTTCGCCACGACCTCGTCGGGCACCGCCGCGCGGCTGGCCAGTGCCTTCTGGGCCGCGTAGACCTGGCTCCGCAACAGGTCCTGGATCCACGAGCCTGCCGGCTTCGGGATGGTCGCCGCCGGCACCAGCCCCTCCATGCCGGGCAGCGCCGGGACGGCCGCCGCAGCGGCGCGCCGGGCCTTCCCCGCGGACTTGGCAGCCGGTGCATTCTGCGCCTGCGGCAGCGGCAGCTCCGTGGGCTCGGCCCACCACAGCGGCAGATCGGCGGGCATCTCGCTCAAGCCGTCGGGCAGACTCGATTCCGGCCAGAGGATGGCGACGGGCACCAGCATCTCCTGGGGCGTAGCGCCGCCGTGGTAGCCATTCTTGCGCGTCCCGTAGCGCAGCCGTTCCGAGATGGGGACGATCACCCGGCCGCCGGCCGCTCCCGCGATCCGCGCCGACCGTATCTCCACCTCATCGTCGGCCGGCGCGCCGTCCGCCGTCCGCCAGCGCAGGCCGTCGGCGGCTTGGCGGCCCTGCGTCTGGCGCTCCAGGATGTGCCCGTGGTCTGCCGTCAGCAGCACCGCCCGGCCCGCCGCCGCGGCTTCGGCCAGGATCGGCCCGAGGACGCGGATCTGTTGCTCCGACCACACCGCATCCATCTGCTCACCGTGGTCCAGGAAGTCGTCCACGGCGTTGATGACGATGCCCACCACCCGCTGGCGGGGATCGCCGAGGGCCTGCCGGATGCCCGCCGCCAGGCTGGGGTCCGCGCCGCCCTCCAGCGCCGCCTTGTGGAAAAGGCAGGGCTCGACGCCCTTGGAGGCCGCTCGCAAGGCCGGATGCTGCGCAAAGCCCGTCGCCTCATCGGCGGCCTGTCCGGCGCGCAGTTCACCGCAGAACAGGCTGGTGCGGCACACCTCAGTCACGGACGGCAACGCCGCCAGCCCCTGCAGCCGCTGGGGCAACGCCTCGAGGCGCAGCGGTTTCCAGCGGCGGGTCGTGATGTCCGACAGCAGCTCGCGGCACACCGCCCAGTTCATGCCGTCGATCACCAGGACCAGCACCGGCGCGGCAACGGCCAGCGGTGCCGCGACCTGCGCCAGGAGCTGTTCGACGGGGATCAGGCCGCTGGCGGGATCGCCCTGGGCCTGCCGTGCGGCCAGGGCGCGGCCGAAGGCGGCGTTCTCCTTCTCCCGCAGATCGCTGACGCGGTCCACCAGGCAGGCGTAGGCCGCGGAGAGTTCGGGGTTCGGCTCGCCGCCCCGCAGCACCTGTCGTGCCCAATCCACCAGGCTGCCTTCACGGGCGTACGCCGCGGCCATCTCGGCAAGCCCGGTGGCCCCCGGGGCCGCGGCGGCGGCATTGCGGTCGGCTAGCCAGCGGGCCAGCCGCATGGCCATCTGCAGTCGCGCCAGGCGCCGGTCGGAGGTGCGTCCCAGCCGATGCCGGCGAACGGCGCCAAACAACGGTTGCAGCTCCGTCCCGATGGCGGTGGCGCGCGACTCCACCTGCGCCGTCAGGGCGGCGGCGAAGCGGCCCAGGCGCTGCTCGAAGGCGCTCTCCAGCTCGGTGCTGCGCCAGGCGTGCTCGGCGGCGCCGACCTGCCGCAGTAGCGCTTCGGCGTCATCCAGGACCCGGCGCAGGGTCGGGTTCTTCAACTGCCGCAGCACGTCCGCAGCCGCATCCCGCCAGCGTCGGAGGGGCTCGGGAGCCGGGTTGTCGAGCCCCAGCCAGGCCTCGAAGCGGCCGACGGCTTTGTCGAGCTCGGGGCCGGCAGCGTCGTGGAACACCACCTCCATCACCAACCCGGCCGCCAGGGCAAGGTGCCCATTGGCGCCGCCCAGGAAGGTCAGCAAGGGCGTCACCGCATCACCTGTCACCTGTGCCAGCCACTCGGCGGCCGCCGTGCGCAGCTCGGTTGGGGCGCCGCGCCAGTGTTTCGCCAGGTCGCTCTCCGCCGTGGCCCGCAGGATGCTGGCCAGGTCCGGGTGGTCACCATTCAGCCCAAAACGTCGGCTGAGCAGGACACCCCAGGCCGTCTCCGCATCCACCATACCGCCGGACACGGGCTTGAAGCCGGTGTCCCCGGCCTCCTCCAGCAGGAACTCCGCCAGGGCCGCATGGCGCGTCAGCCGGGGGTCCAGCGAGGTCGCCTTGAACAGCGCCCGGACGATCTCCCAGTTGTTGATCGTGTGCAGCCGCCGCAGGGCCAGGCGCAGCAGGATGTCCTCGCTGAGGTCCGCCGGATTGAGCGGCGTCAGCAAGACGGCGAAGTCAGCATCCATGCCGGCCTCGGCCTGCTGCAGGGCCAGGCGCATCTGTAGCGGCGAATCACACTGGAACACCGCCAGGCGGTTCCCCGGCGCACCGTCGATGGCCGGGCCGGTCCAGCGCTGCGGCGAGGCAATGCCGAAGACGCGGGCCGTGGGCGCCTTGGTGCGGATCGCCTGCACCTGCGCCCGGAGCACGCCGAGGCTGAGGCCGCAGGCGGGTAGGGTTAGGGTTGCTGACATGAGTTGTGGTCGGCCCTTCAGGCCTGCAAGATCTTCTTTTCGGTCGTTGACCCAGGGCGACGGGCGGGTACGCCCTTGCCCTGGGCTAAGGTAACGCTGGCCCTTCAGGCCGCCGGACCCAGGGCGACGGGCGGGTACGCCCTTGCCCTGGGCTGTTATGTTGTCGGCCCTTCAGGCCTGCAAGATCGTTTGGGGGGTGTTGACCCAGGGCGACGGGCGGGTACGCCCTTGCCCTGGGCTGTTATGTTGTCGGCCCTTCAGGCCTGCCACTTGGTCCTTCGTCATTGGTCCTTCGGCATTCGTCATTGGCCGGCCCGGGCACTCCGCGCCTAGCCCTCGATTGTCCAGGTGATATCGACCCGCACGGTCTGCCCGGCCTTGAGGCCCTCGCGCAGGCGTTTGAGTTCCTTCTCCGCGTCCTCCGCCGAGAGCGACTGCCGCCCGCCCGTTACCACCGTCTTCCTGTCTGTCTTGGTCTCATGCTTGGGGTCCGGGGGCTTGGGCGGCTTGGGCGGCGTCAGCAGGCGGATGGCCTTGTCCGCCTCCGTGTCCAGCGCCGCCGCGAGTGGGGTCACGTGTTCATCGGCGCGCAGCGCCTCGGCCAGGCGCTGCAGGATGGCCTGTGCCGCGGCCTGCCGGTCATCCTGCAGAGCCCGAATGGCCTCGAAGAGCTGCCACTTGGTGTTCGCCAGGGCCGCGACGACGGCGGCGGCCGACGCCAGCGAGGTCCCCATCGCCGGGGCGCTGGTGCGGGGTTCGCAACCGGCCAGGGCCTGGACCACCCCATCCGGCGTGGCCTCGCGCACGGCCCCCAGAAGCTCCACCACGGCAGCCGCAGTCTTCTGCCGGTCCGCCGTGGCGGGGTCGATCTCCTGGTCGGCCAGGATCTGCCCCAGGCGCTGGAGCAGCTCCCGGCACTTCTCCTGGTGGGCCGCGGCCTGCGCCTGCACCTCGCTGGCCAGGCGGGCCAGGTTGGTGGCGTTGAGGAGCGGTGAGGGCGACAACCCGAAGAGGTGCCCGGCGCGTTCCCGCGCGCTGGTCCAGGCGGCCTCGGGAGGCAGCGCCTGCAGCTTCAGCTCGACCTCGCTCGGCAGGTTGGCCAGGGAGGGCTCGAACGGCGCGCCGTGGCGGTGGAAACTGCGGTTGGTCTGCGCCGCGAAGACCGTGATCACCAGGTTCCCGCACTCCGCCGGCAAGCCCATGGGCTGCGGGTCATCGAGCCAGCGGCGCAGGTCCTGCACCGTCAGCGTTGCGCCGGCCGCCGGCGCCTTGCGGTGGAAGTGCTCCCGCCAATGCTGGCCGAGCACGAAATGCGTTTCGCCCTGGACCCCCAGCTGCAGGGCCTCGGCGATCCCCTTCAGCAGCGGCCGCAAGGGCTTGTCCACCGGGATGCGCCCGTCCTTCTCGGCCACGGCCCGCATGACCTCCTCGCCGACCTTGCGCAGGTGCGTCGGCTTGATCTCGGCCGCAAAGTCCGGGTGCGCCGGGAAGTCGAAGGTCAGGGCCTGGTTCAGGCAACCCAGGAAGGCGCCTTTGAGGTTACTCGCCGCGGGCGGCTGCAGCGCCAGGCCCGGCATGAGTGAGCGGAAGGTGTCCTCCAGCGAATGCGCTCCGTCCACCGCGGTGCTCTGCGAACCCCGCACGCCGTAGGCCGCCTCGACGTGTTGCCGCACCCGCTCGCGCAGGGCGCTGCACTGATTCTCGAGCAGCGTTTTGGCCGTGCTGCGGTCCTGGGGCGACAGGGCGCGGGCATAGCTCTCGAAACGCTCGCCGGCCAGCACGTGGTCGATCACCACCAGTTGGCTGAGGTCGCGCCGGGCCGGCGCCGAGAAGAAGGCGGGCAGCCATACCAGCGTGCGCATCCCCTTCGGGTTGGCCTGCTGGTACACCTGCAGCCGGCTGATGTCGTCGCGCGTGGTACGGTTATCCTCGTCGAGGGGATAATCGACGATCACCTTCCAGGACGAGCCCGAGGGCGCGAAGGAGACCTCGCCCAGGGTGCGCACATTGCCGTAGATGAACTCGCACTCGCGCTCGGTGTTGCGCCAGGGGAAGCCGTAGGTCAGGAACAGCCCGTCGGGCTCGGCGATCTCCAGCTCCTCGAAGAGGATGGCCTTGACCATGCGGATCTGGTTGCCGAGATTGTCCTCCTGCTGGGCCGCCTTCAGGATCGACTCCGTGTCGACGCCGCTGAGTTGCAGGGAGATCACCGGGTTCACCGGGTCGTCGCCGATCTTCAGCTCACCCACCTGCGCGGCCCAATCCCGGCAGCGCTGCATGACCGCGGCCGTCTCCCGGCCGGGGATCGGCGAGCGGATGGTGCCATGGTTGAGCGCCGCCAGCCGGGCCGCGGTCAGGTTGCGCAGCGACGACACGCCGGGCACCAGCGCCGCCAGCAGCAGCGTCTTCAGCAGCCGGTCGTCGTTGACGAAGTTCACCCGGGCCGGGTCGCCCGCCGGGCGCGCCAGCAGCTCGTCCCTCGTGGCGTTGTGGCGGGATTCCAGCACCGGCAGCAGCTTCTCGTGGTAGAGTTTGCGGGCATTATCGAAGTGGACTTTCATCTCCTGGCTGAAGGCCTCGTCGCCCTGCGCCACCACGTCGTAGAGGTCGCCCACCGGCACGATGTCCCCGACCCGCAGCGTCTCCCGTTGCTCGACCAGGAGCTGCAGCATCACCTTCAGCGCCGTGCGCTCCCGCTGCAGCATGCCCGAGGCCGCCACCAGGGTCTCCATCAGCGCCGGGCTGAAGGGGTAGATGAGGCGGAACACCCCGCGGTCATACTCGTTGGCCAGCAGCGTATCCATGACCTCTTTGCGGATCGCGGCGGTGGCGGCGAAGGCGGTGTCCATCTCTTGCCGGGCCGCCTCGTTGCGGGGCTGCAAAATACGCCGATTGGCGATCACGGGCAGGTTGCGGTCCTCCAGCCGGATCACCCCGAAACGGCCCTCGGACCAGTCCACCGAGTCGGCGTAGTTCACCTGCTGCGCCCCCGGCACGGTATCGCCGATGAGCTTGCGCAGGTCGCGCTGCCGGGCCACGAAGCTGATGATGGGGATGGGCCGCGACGCATTCTGCGACTCCACCAGCTTCACCAGCTTCTGCGTTTCGCGGTGGATGAAGCCCAGGTCGGCCGCGTTGCTGGCCAGCCACAGGATCAGCTCATCGAGGAAAAGCACCAGGCCATCGTAGCCCAGCGCCTGGGCGTGCTGCGCGATCACCGCCAGGCCGCGGTCGAGATCGAGGAAGGCCTCATGCTGGCCCGCGGCGACGTTGTGGTAAGCGCGGAAGAAGGTCTGCACCAGCCGGCCCACCAGCCGCACCCGCTGCGGGTCCTCCGGGAGCGCCGCGAGGGCGGCCTCGAAGCTCGCCGCGTCCCAGCCCGCCGCCAGTTTTCCCCAGCCGCCGCCGGTGGCCACCAGCCCTGCATTCAGCTTGGCGAAGAAGGCCGCATCGCCCAGCCCCTGCCGCAGGCTCGCCGCATCCTCGAACAGGCTCTGCGCCAGGTACACTCCCGGCACCGGCGCCTGCGGGTGGAGCTGCCGCACGTACTCGGCGTAGCGCCCGAGGATGCCCTGCTCCAGGTTCAGGCAGCCGATCATGTGGAAGGGCACCATCAGGAACTTACGGCCCTGGGTCCAGGCGTTGTGCTTGGCCACTACGGCGGCCAGC
>CAILKC010000181.1 GCA_903834675.1 uncultured Victivallales bacterium
CACCGCATCTCCACCGGCTCTGGAGCGCCCGGGGCCCCCGGGCACTGGCCGCGAGCCGCGGCCGGTCCATTCCCCTGGAGAGGCGCCTGGCCCCAGGCGCGGCGGTGGCCCCCCACCGCATCTCCATTCCCCTGGAGACCGGCTCAGGCTACGGCCCCCCCCTGCCCGCTACTCCGCTACCTTCCACGGCCCTGGAACCCGCACGGCCTCGGCCTCACCTGGCCAGGGCGGCATGGTGACCGCCACCGCGGCCACTGCCTGGGTGGGCGAGGCGCGGAATTGGAAGTGCGTTCCGCGCGGAAGGGTGACGCATACCCCCGGCTCAAGAGCAACGATCTCCTCCCTGGCGCCCTGCTTACGCCACATTTCCCCTTGCCCGGAGACGACGTACCAAATCTCCCCGACGGTCCGATGGACCACCGCGCGAGCCACCTTTCCCGCGGCCAGTTCAAAGTGCGCCATCCCGCCGGCGGACAGGCCGAGCAGGATGCGTACGTCGGAGCCGTCGGGAGCCACCACGGTGGGTGCCGCGGGCAGACGCTGGGTTGCAAATTCGCTCATCCTGACCCTGCCTTACTCCGTTGCGGCGCCCTGAGGGCGGGCGCAGCGGCCTCTCAACCCGGTCCGCCGCCGCGTTTCTCCTCCGGCGGCCCTTCCTCAGCACTATCTCCGCGTGCGAGCATAAGGTAATCCACGAGAAGCCGGGAAGAAACGCCATCCACGGCGAGAGCAGGGCTCTCTCTCCGCCGTCTGCCTCTCCGTCTCCTCCAGTCGCCGTCTCGCCGTCTCGCCGTTTCCAGAACCCAGGACCTGAGGTGTCACCACCTACGAAACTGACACACGCCCGGCCTTCGTCCGCCCCCTTGTCTTCGGCCTTGCGGCCATATACTTTACCGGGCGCGGACGAGAGAAACGTCGGCGCTCTGTGGACCGCATACCGAGGCGCAAGGGAGGTTCGATCGTGAACATTACCGAGAGCAGGCTGGGCGAGGTCACGATGCTCGGCCTTGAGGGTCGCCTGGATTCCGTCAGCGCTCCCGAGTTGGAGCGGAAGATCAAAGCCTTGACCGACGCCGGCTCGGTCCGCATCGCTCTCGATTGCGCCAGGCTGGAATACGTCAGCAGCGCCGGCCTGCGCGTCTTCCTCGGCGCGGCGAAACGACTGAAAACCGCCCAGGGACGCTTCGCCCTGGGGGCCGCCGTCGAACAGGTTCGGGAGATTCTCGACATGGCGGGTTTCGCGAGCGTGCTACCCGTCCTGAAGACCGCTCAGGACGCCGCCAGCGCGTGTGCGTCGTAAACCCGTAAACCGCGTGCTAGGAGGGGTTAGGCCATGTTGAGCTTCGCCGAGGAAATCATCCTGATTGCGCTGGACGAAGAGCGCGGCGACTTCGCCCGCCTGCCGGACGGCGAATTGGCGGTGGCGCTGGTCGGCGCCGTGCTGCTGGAACTGACCTTCCTGAACCGCATCGATGTCGACAACAAGAACCTCCTCCTGGTCGATGAGACCCCTACCGGTTCCGCCGTGCTGGATGCAAGCCTGGAGATCATGAAGGCCTCCCCCAAGGAGAACACGACCTCGTACTGGCTGCATCGCCTGGCCGGACAGGCAAACGCCATCCGGCAAGAGGCGCTGGAGCAACTGGTCCGTAAGGGCGTGCTGCGCCGCGCCGAGAGCAAGGTCTTCTGGATCTTCCCAACCAAGCGCTATCCGGCCCTCGACAACCGGGAGATCAAGGCGGTGGAGGCGCGGCTCAGAGAACTTATCCTGGGCGACGACATCCCCGACCCTCGTGACGCAGTGCTGATTAGTCTGATCAACGCCTGCCGCCTCTTCCGTTACCTCTTCTCGGCGGCTGAACTGGAACGGGTGCGCCCGCGCATCAACGACCTGGCCAGGCTGGATCTGATCGGCCAATCCGTGGTCCGTTCCCTCCGTGACCTCGAGGCCGTGCTCAGTTTGCCCCTGGGACTCTGAGAAACAGCGCCGAAGCCCCCCCTGCGGCCAAGCGCCAGCCGAGCCTTAGTCCGCGCGGTGGACGGGTGTCTTGGGGTTGTTCCACCAGCGTTGACTCAAGCGGGACTTTGTGCCAGAAACAAACGCTCCGCGCTGCACGAAGCGTTGCTCGGGGCTGGTTTGGTACGCCCTATCGGGACTAAAGACGCTCGGCTCATCCTCACGACACAGGTCGCCCACTGCCGTTCACCCTCACCTCTTTCAACCCCTGCAGCGCCATCGACAAGCGCCCTCAGGCGGTCTATGGTTAGGGCCGACCTTTGGAGTCCCTCGGCCAAGACAAGGCTTTCCCTGTGACGCAACCCGCAAACCTGAATAAGCCCGACGAAAGCAAGTACCGGAACTGCATCCGCTGCGGCCTCTGCCTGTCGGTTTGCCCGACCTACCGGGAGCATCTCAGCGAGACGGCCTCGCCGCGCGGACGGGTGGCCCTGACGCGCAAGGGCCTGGAGGGCGAACTCGAGCTCAGCCCGAACTTGATGGGCCAGATGTACGGCTGCTTCGCCTGCATGGCCTGCAACGACGCCTGCCCGGTCGGCATTCGCCCGGCGGACCTGGCCCTGGACATGCGCCAGGTGCAGGAACAGATTCGCCCGGCGGGCTGGAAGCAGGCACTCTTCGGTCGCCTCATCCCCAAACCGGGGCGCCTGGAACTGGCCACTCTGCCCCTGCGGCTGTACCAGAGGCTAGGCCTGCGCCGGTTGGTGTATGCGCTGGGGCTGCGCAAGCTGATGCCCGCCCAGTTACGCGACCTGGAAGCCATGCTGCCACGCCTGCCCCAGCGTCCGCTTCGGCAGGTTCTACCGGAAGTCACCACCCCCAGCGGCGAAAGCCGTTACCGGGTTGGCTTCTTTCTAGGCTGTGCGCAAAGCCTGATGTTCGCCAACGCCAGCGCCGCGACGCTGCGAGTGCTGGCCCGCAATGGCTGCACCGTCATCACGCCGAAGGCAACGGTCTGCTGTGGCATGCCTGCGGCGGGGTACGGGCGGCAGGACCTGGTGCGCGGACAAGCCCAACAGAACATCGCGCTGTTTGAGCAGGCCGGCGTCGACACCATCGTCACCGACTGCGCCACCTGCGGCTCTTCGCTGAAGGAATATGCTCACCTTCTGGCGGCTGACCCAGCCTGGGCTGAGCGCGCGGCCGCGTTCAGCAAGAAGGTGCGCGATGTGAGCGAATTCCTGGTCTCGATCCCGCTCGAAAAACCGCGGGGACGCATCGCGGCGCGGGTCACCTATCACGACCCCTGCCATCTGCGCCGCAGTCAGGGCGTCTGGAAACAGCCGCGAGCGTTGCTGCAGATGATCGACGGTGTCGAGTTCGTTGAACTGCCCGAAGCCGATTGGTGCTGTGGCTCGGCAGGCAGCCAACTGATCACCCACTACGAGACCTCGCTCAAGGTGCTCAAGCGCAAGATGGACAATCTTGAAAGCACTAAGGCTGAGTATATTGCGTCGGGCTGCCCCGGTTGCCAGATGCAATTGAACGTCGGCATCCGTCGGCGCGGACTTGGGGTGCAGGTGGTGCATCCCATTGAGTTACTGGACAGGGCCTATACCCCATGAACCCAACCCTCATCGCGGAACTGCAGCAGATCACCGGCAAAGACGGCGTGCTGCACACGCCCGAGGACCTGGCTGTCTACAGTTACGACGGCACCTTCGCCGAGCACCGCCCGGATGTGGTCGTCCTGCCGCGCACCACCGCACAGGTCAGCCAGATTGTGGTGCTGGCGGCGCGCGAACGCCTCCCGCTGGTGACCCGGGGAATGGGCTCCGGCCTGGCGGCGGCCTCGGTGCCGTTCAGCGGCGGCATCACGCTGTCGCTGACCCGCATGAACCGCATCCTGGAGATTGACCGGGTCAACGCCACCGCCCACGTCGAAGCGGGCATCGTCACCGCCGACCTGCAGACTGCCGTGGAGAAGCTCGGGCTTTTCTATCCGCCCGACCCATCCAGCCTCCGCCACTCGACCATCGGTGGGAATATCGCCTGCAACGCCGGCGGCCCGCGCTGCCTGAAATATGGGGTGACCGGCGACTATGTGCTCGGCCTCACCACCGTTCTGGCGGATGGGCGCATCCTGCACACCGGCGGAAAACTCATCAAGGACGTGGTGGGCTATGACCTGACCGCGCTCCTGACCGGTTCGGAAGGGACCCTGGGCATCTTCACCGAGGCGTTGCTGCGGCTCACCGCCAAGCCCAAGTTCGCCCGCACCGCGCTGGTCGAATTCGCCGCCTTGGAAGATGCCTCCCGCACCGTCAACGCGATCCTCTCCGCTGGCATCGTCCCGGCCACCCTCGAACTGATGGATGAGACCGCCCTGGCCTGCATCGAGGAAGCCATGCACCTCGGACTGCCACTCGATGTGGAAGCCGTCCTGCTCATCGAAAGCGACGGGGCGGATGAAACCGCGGTGGTCCGCGAGATCGAAGCCATCGCCGCCATCTGTCGCGACTGCCAGGCGAGGCAGGTCAAGGTGGCGAAGGATGAAGCCGAACGCGCTAATCTGTGGAAGGCGCGCCGCTCGGTCTCGCCGGCCTTGGCGCGCCAAGCGCCCAACAAGCTTGGCGAGGACATCACCGTCCCGCGCAGTGCTATCCCGGAAGCCATCCGCGGCCTGAAGGCCATCAGCGCCAAGTACGGCTTGCCGATCGTCATCTTTGGTCATGCCGGAGACGGCAACCTGCACCCCAACATCCTGTTCGATAAACGCCTTCCAGAACAGTGGCACAAGGTCGAGCAGATGGTCTCCGAGGAATTCGCCCTGGCGCTCAAACTCGGCGGCACACTCTCGGGTGAGCACGGCGTCGGCGCGCTGAAGCGCCCCTACATGGAAAAGGCCCTCGGCCCCATCTCGATCGAGATCCAAAAACGCCTCAAGGCCGCCTTGGACCCGCTCAACATCCTGAATCCGGGGAAGGTCCTGCCAGACTAGTCCGCGAGGCGGATCTCCGCGGTCACCTTACCGTCCGCGACGGCGCTCCAGTACAGGCCGCCAGTCGTCCCCACCGCTGGCGTAGCTTGCGGAATCCGCAGGACGTGCCGACGCCCGTCGCTGAAGTCGACGGTGAACTCGGCCACCCCCTCCGCCACCCTGGCGCTGACCGCCTTGAGCGGCAGTTCCTGCTCCGAGCGCAGGGGCAGCAGCAACCACGGCAGCAGGCGCTCGCCCGCGCCCTCGGTCCTGAAGACGGGCGTAGCGACGGGACGGACCTCGTAGCCACGGGCTGGCACCCACCCTTGCACGGCGGGCTGTTCCTGGCCCTTGATGATCTCGACGCTAACCTCAGCGGAGTGCAGCGCCACGATGGCCAGGTTCGGCTGCTTTGGGTCCGTACTCCGGGCCAGCAGCGGTGAGGTGCCGGTCTCGGCATTCTCGCCATCGAAGTGGAAGATGGCCTCGTAGCGATGCGGCGCTGCGTCCGCGGGCGTCAGGCGGTCCACCACCAACCAGTACTCGGGTTTGACGAAGAGCACGGCGCGGCGATGGGTCACGGTACGGTCGCGGTTGGCGCCATAGCCCTCATCGTACCAGCCTTCGGCAAAATCAAACTGCGGCGTGCTGAGCCAGCGGTTGGGGAGCGCCTCCTTGGTCACATAGGTCTCACGCAGCCCGGCCCGGCGCTGTTCCAGGCCGTCGACCATGATCGTATTGTGGGCCCGGGTACTGAGCACATAACGCCGCCACGCCGACGAATCATAGGCGTAGACGCCGCCCTCGGTGAGCAGGCGCCGACCGTAGGCGTGGACGAGCACTGAGAGCTTGTCTTCGTGCTGGTGGCCGGCGCCGTAGGGACCATAGTCGAAATGCAGGTAGGCATCCTGGGCGCCCCAGCCGCTGCGCTGCACCGCCCAGCCCGCGTAGGGGAAGGCGACCGAGGTCAACGTCGGCAGCTCGCCCTCCTTGCCAATGCTGCCGACATAGCGCCAATCGGCCCGTTGCGGAAAACGCGAGACGCCCTCGCGCAGCGGCCCGCGGCAATCGCCCCAACTGGAGTCGTTGAGAGCGGGATAGAGACCGTCCGGCATGGCCAACTTGAGGTAGTAGTCGTACATCTTCTCTAGCCTGGATTCCCACGGCCTGCCGCCAAACTAACACCACGGGGGTCACCCGAGGCAGAGCCGCAACCTGCGGCCGGCGAGCCAGGGCAGTGGCGTTGCGGTCTCGGCGAGTCCGGCGGCGACCAGCATGGGGTTGTGCG
>CAILKC010000182.1 GCA_903834675.1 uncultured Victivallales bacterium
CACCGCATCTCCACCAAACCGCGGTGGCGGCCCACCGCATCTCCACCAAACCGCGGTGGCGGCCCACCGCATCTCCACCAAACCGCGGTGGCGGCCCACCGCATCTCCACCAAACCGCGGTGGAGCCCACCGCATCTCCACCAAACCGCGGTGGAGCCCACCGCATCTCCACCAAACCGCGGTGGAGCCCACCGCATCTCCACCAAACCGCGGTGGCGGCCCACCGCATCTCCAGCCGTCTCCTGCCGTCCGCAGGCCCCTGCGTCACTTGGTCAGCGCTGGCGCTCCCGGAACCATCCCCGGGCTCACCACCCGGACGCCATAGAGACTGGTGCGGGCGGTGACGTAGAGCGTCCGGCCGTCGGCCGCGCCAAAGGCGCAGTTGGCCGGGGTCTCGGGGAAGGCCAGGACTGCCAGGCGGGTGCCGTCAGCGGCCAGGACCACGATGCCGTCGCCGGAGGCCACGAAGAGCCGACCGGCGCGGTCGACCTTCATGCCGTCCGGCGTCTTCACTTCGGCCAGCACTCGCCCGTCGGCGATGCTGCCATCCGGTCGCACCGCAAAGACGCGGACCTGGCTAGCCTCGGTGTCGGCGACGTACAGTCGACTCTCGTCCGGCGAGAAGGCGATGCCGTTGGGTTTGCGGAAATCGCGCGCCAGGCAGTCGACGCGACCCTCGGCGGTGACGCGGAAGACGCCCTGGAAGTCAATCTCGCGGGGCCGCTTGCCCAGGCCGTAGGGAGGGTCGGTGAAGTAGACGCTGCCGGCGGCGCTGACGGCCGCGTCGTTGGGGCTGTTAAAGCGGGCGCCTTCCCAGCGCTCGGCGAGCGCCACGATGGCGTCCGTGCCGCGGGTGATCGAGACGCGGCGGTTGCCGTGTTCGCAGGCGATCAGGCGGCCCTCGCGGTCCAGGGTGAGGCCATTGGACGAGCCGCTGTCGGCGCGCCACACCGTGGTGCTGCCGTCGGCCGCCAGGCGGTAGATGCGGTTGGCCGGAATGTCGCTGAACAGCAGGTAGCCATCGGGATGCCAGAGGGGCCCCTCGGTGAACTGGAAGCCGCGGGCGAGGCGTTCGGGCTCTCCCGCGAAGACGCTCGTCGTCGGTGGTGGTGGCGGGGGGGCGGGTTGGGCGTGGGCGGCCACGGCCAAGATGGCGGTGAGGATGGCACGGCGCATGGTTTCAAGGCTCCTTCTGGGGCTGGGTTCGTGTCGTTGGCGCGGCGCAGGAGCGCAGCAAGCGCTCCCACAGATCGGCGCGAATGTGTACAGCGAGCAGGACTTCCGGCCGCAGGCCGTAGTACTCAGTCACATAGTGCCGTAGCAGCTCGGCCGGGAGGTCTTTCCCAATCTCGGGGGTGGAGATGATCACCGCGGGGTCACCGGCCAGAGCCGCGGGGATGGCGTCATTCCAGTATCCGACGCGGGTGAAGCGGCGCAGGTACCAGGGCAGGGGCCAGGTTTGGTCCGCGGGCGCCAGCACGTGGATAGGAAGAGCCTTTGCCTCGAGAGCGGTCTCAGCCAAAGCGTCGAGGCGCTCAACCAGTCGCAGGAAGTCGATGCTGGTTTGGGCGTAGGCGTAGGGGTTACGCACATCGGTGGGATAGCGATAGGCTGCCTGCCAGGCGCGCTGTGCCAATTGGGCGACGCCTGCGGCCAGCCCCAGTGCCAGCACCATCCTCTGCCAGCCGCGCCGGGGCAGCCTGACCAACGCCACCGCGCCCACGCCGGCGAGCAGGATCCAGCCATGCCAGAAGGACAACAGGCACCACGGGGTCTTGTAGGGTATCACCGAGTAGATCAGGGTCAGCAGCACGGTGTAGACCCCCAGCAGGCGAACCGCTTCGGGCTGCGCCTGGAGGCGTGCCGGACAAGCCCAGGCGGCGATGGCGCCAACCAGGCCCAGCGCCAGAATCAGGTCCTCTCCCCAGGTGGGTCCAAAAGCAGATCCCGTGTGGGTCAGAATGCCGAGATAGAAGGAAAATGGCTGCTGATGCGGGGTGTCGATGGCGGTCCCGCGCCCCAGAAACAGCGCATAGGCCCGCCAGGCATCCAGCGGTCCGCGCCAGTACGTCAGGAACGACGAGAAAAGCAGGACGGAAATCACCGCCGCGACGCTGCCCCCCATGGCGAAAAGGCGCCAGTCGGGGCGGCGCCCCCTCGTCAGTTGCTGCCGGCGCCGCTGCACGACCTGCACGCCCGCGGCGGCTGCCAGGGCGGCCCAGGCCAGCACGCAAGTCTCTTTCGTGGCCTGCATCAGCCCGACGCTGGCGCCGGCGCCCGCCGCCCAGGCCAGCGAGGGCGACCGCATGCAGCGCCAGAGGCAGAGCAGGAGAGCGAAGGTGAAGGTGACCAGGAGCATTTCCTGGATGTAGAAACGGCTGAAGTACACCATAGCCGGCGAGACCGCGGTGAGCACCGCCGCCGCCGCCGCGCCGCCGTCGCCCAAGGCGTCGCGGGCACACAATGCCAGCAGCACCAGCAGCACGCCGAAGGCTACGGGAACCGCGCGGTACACCCAGATCTCAGTGGCGGCAAAGGAACCGCCGGACTGCAAGCGGGCCAGCGGCAGGGTCAGGTAGTAGAGCGTCGGGCCGTGATGGTCGTGAGGGTCGTAGCGGTAAGCCCCCGTCTCCAGAAGAAGTCCCAGCTTGCCGGCCTGGTTGGCCTCGTCGCAGTGGAATGGCCGACGCTCAAGCTGCGGAGCCCGCAACGCCAGGGCGACGGCGGCCACTGCCAGCACCACCCCCAAGCCGATCCAGCCTTTCCTGTCAAGCGGGGGCATTCGCGGTCAGACCTCCGACCCCCAACCCGCGACTAGGGCTTGGCGATCCCGTACACCTCGACCTCGGTGTAGTGATTCATCTCGTCGGAGGTGTTGCCGGTGCTGTAGCAGCGCACGTAGCGCCCCGTGACGCCGTCAACCGGGATCAGCCGACCCTCATAGGTCTCGATGTACTCGAAGTCCTTGCCCACGCCCAGACCAGAGGAATTGTCGTGATCATTGTTATAGATGGTCTTGACATCAGTGATGAAGTCTTCGTCAGCGGCCGTCTGGATGATGACGTCACGGTAGACGCGGGCTTGGCTGTGGAAGTGCCAGAGGACGACGGCGTAGAGGGTGGCCGTCTTGCCCAGGTCGATTTGCACATACTGCTTGCGGGGGCCCAGTTCGACGTAACTGCCCTCAACGCCTTCTTTGTCACCGTCCGTAATCTGCTCGAGTGTACCGATCACGGGCTCTTCGTCACTGCCCGAAACCGCCTTGCGCAGGGCGAGGTTGGTGAGGCCCGGAGGCGCCATGAAAGCCGGACGCTTCTGCTCTGACCTGGGGGGTTCCAGGTTGGCCGTCTTGATGTTCTTTGGGGTCCCCGTGAACATGGGCCGGGGGAGCTTGATCGGCAGTTCGACCTTAGCGGCATCCTGGGCACAGACGGCGCCGCCGACACTGATTGCCAGCGCCATAACGCTCGCCCTTAACCACGGGGCTGTGCTCTTGCTCATGGGCCGTATTCCTTGATCAACTTGCGCGTCGCATGGCAGAACCACAACCCGTATTCAGCCCGGGGTTAGTACGGCACTCTGGGCGATGCAGGGTGTGGCAAGTGGGCGTGTCGCCCGGCATCTCAAGGCTTGGCCGCTGCGGCGGGGGCTGGCGCAGTGGCTTTGGCCGCTGCGGCTGGGGCCGCTGCTACCGGGGCCGCTGCTACCGGGGCTGCTACTACCGGGGCTGCTGCTACCGGGGCTGCTGCTACCGGGGCTGCTGCTACCGGGGCTGCTGCTACCGGGGCTGCTGCTACCGGGGCTGCTGCTACCGGGGCTGCTGCTACCGGGGCTGCTGCTACCGGGGCTGCTGCTACCGGGGCCGCTG
>CAILKC010000183.1 GCA_903834675.1 uncultured Victivallales bacterium
GCGTCATCCAGGCCGAAGTCATGGCGGTGTAGCAGATAGTAGGCGGTCGGGGCGTCCATGCGTTCCGCAGCGGCCAGATCGACCCCCTTCTCACCGCTCAACACCTGACCGACCACGAAGTCCACCACCATGCGCCGAACATGGGTCAGGAACTCGCCTACACCCATGATCTCGCCCGGAGCATTGGCCTTCTTCACCACCGGGTGCTGGCTGTAGGCCTCAAGCGCCGGCCCGGTCGCTGCCCACACGAAGTCAGGCCCACGGATCCCTGCGTCCCAGAAGTCCCGTAGGCGTGTTGTGATCTTCGCCCGCATCTCCTCCATCACCCCCTTATCCCACCCGGGGCGGGTCGTGATCGGGCGCTTCTTGCACACGATCCACAGGGACGAGGCTAATGCTGCAGAGGAGATCCCTCGTGTCCGATTCGCCATCTCTGTCTGAATAGGCCAACTGCCATCGACGATGAACCCCGCGCGGATGATCGCGGATACCAGCGTCTCCCAGGCATCGGGGTGCTTGTGCGCGAAGACAACGACCAGACGCCCTTCTGGGCTGAGTACCCGCTGACATGCAACGAACACCTGGGCCATGCCATCCTCGTAAGCGGCCTTGGACTTGGCAGCATCGCCGCCGTGGCGGCTGGCGTCGTCGATGAGCTCGCCGTCAGCGGTCCCATGATCCCACTTCGGGCTCAGGGGAGCGGCGAGAGCCGCGTCGATTCCGACCCCGCACCCCCTGAGTGCTCTCCTGAGCCAGACATAGAAGAAATCCATCAAGTCGGAATAAGGGATAGCGTCATAATACGGCGGGTCAGTTACCACACAATCAACCTGCCCGTCCATGACCGTCGTTGCGCTCTGCCGCAAGATCACTGGAACTGGCGAAGCCTTCGATGCCGCCATCGCGTGTTCCCAAAACTCGCACAACCAAGACAGATTCGAGAGGTAGTTCCCAGTCGTCTCTGAGATTGGATTGCCTTCGCAGAAGTCCCAGGTGATGGGCAGGGCAAAGCGCGTGAAAGTGCCCTGAAGCTTCGTGTAGCCGTTATCCCACCTGCAGATCATCGACTGGCGATCTGCGATGCGGTCCAGGCCAATCGCCAAGCCGGCGTAGACCGCCTGCACCCATTCTGTACCGGGGTAGTAGCTCGGCATGGCCATCCAAGCGTTTCTCGTCTCTCCCAGGATCACACCAAGGCAATGGATCTGCCGAGGCGTAAAGAGCTTCCGCCACTGGTCAAGGCCATAGAGGTGTACCGTGAACGGCGAACCGCCGCCCGCGCGGCTGCCGCCGGCAGCGATGGGTTCCGTCGGCAAGCCGAAGGGGATATCGGCAAAGATGCGCTCCAGTTCGGCCTCGGCGCGTGCCGCGCAAGCAATCTCATGCGCGGTCGGCAGGCGGTAGGCCTTGCTGGTCTGGCTTTCGGTGACCACGGCAGTGGCCAGCGTGCCCATGCGTCCGGCCTTGCCCTCCGTGCGCAGATCCTCGCCCGTCATGATGGTCCCGCAACACGGGCACTTGGCCCCGGCGCGGGACATGGTCCCCGCGCCGTGGCGCTTGTCGCGCTCGCGGCGCTGAGCGGTGTTGCCGCCCTGCACAGGCACGTCAGCCTGGATGCCGAAGGTGACACCCGTGCGGCCTGCGTTGGGTTCCATGGTCAGAAGCACGCGTTTGCCGTCCTTCTTGCAGAGCCAGCGGGTCTTGAGCAGCGGCAGGGTGGCACGGCAGTTCTTACAGGTGACCGTGCGCGCCCAGAGGTAGGCGACGGTGGGCTTCGGCACCCAGCGCGGATTGCGCTTGTCTTTCAGGTACTCCTCGGAAAACTCGGCGTTGGGCGCGTGGCTATCAGGCGTGCCGTCGTCCTTAAGTGGTACCAGACGCATCTCCTGCCGTTCGTAGGGCTTAGGGTTGTCCAGGTCGAGCGGCTCGAAGTCGGCATAGGTCGGGTAGAAGGGAGCCAGTTCCCTGCGGGCCTGGCTCAGCACCCAGCGGCCCCAGGCACGGACATGCCAGGCGAGATCGGCCTTGGGAGCGCGGCCGCTGTCGGTTCTGGCAAAGCCCGGGAGCATCCCGCGATCAGCCTCTTCCTGTTTCCTCGTCCTCTTCGTCCGGCCGACCAGATGCGGATGCGCCCGGTAGAAGTCAGCCATGAAGCTTTCGTCCTGCAGGATGAAGTCCGGCAGCGGATGGGTCTTGCCCGCCAGCTTCTGCGGATACTCCAGAGTACACTTGAGGATGAACCAGGCGACCGGGTTGATGTCCACCGCCGTCGCCTCACAGCCCAGGCGCATAGCTTCCAGCGGAATGGCCCCGCCACCGGCGAAGGGATCGAGCACCCGCGGTGCCCGGCCGCCGTACACCTTGCGGATCTCGTCGCGGAACCACTGCAGCTCTGCTTCGCGGTGGGCGACAAGCTGTTGGTGTGCCTTCTTTGCGGCTGGACTACCACCTTTCGGCTCGGTGCCGATCCAATTCAGGATACCGCCTTCAGTCTCTTCTTTAAGGCGCTCAACGATCTTGCCCCCCGGCATCTGCTTGCGCTCGACCCGCTGCACCACCTTCCCGCCGATGCGTTCGCACAGTTCCTTGCGCTTCTCCGGCGTCCCCGGGTCAGGCAACAGCGTGGCGATCAGCGCCGCCCGGCACGCCGCCAATGGCCGCCGCGCCGGCCAGATGTGCAGCGTCGAGATGTGCCCATGCCGCACGTTCTTCTCATGCACCGAAGCCAGCGATGTCTGCTTCAGCGGAAACGCGCGCTCAATCAGGCGGGGGTTATCGCTCACAATCCACTCCAGGTGCAGCTCGGTGCGGCAGGTTGGGGTTCAAGCATGGTAGTTGATGCCGATCGGGTGGAGCTTGCCCTGATAGGTTCCTCTGTACCACTTCCCTTGGTATGAGTGCCGAAGCAGCCTGTCCACGTTCCAGTCCAGGCAACGGTACTGCGGGCGACCGCCTGAATCCCTGCAGCATTTGCATACGGGCGGTAAGGCCCTAGAGTACTACTCAGCCGGGTGCCTCGTTGAGGCTCGATATGGTTCGCCCAGCCTGGCTTCATTTCCTCTTGTCCTCCGCGTCGGTTGCCTGCGTCGACAGGTACTGTTTGTATCCTTCTGCGGCAAAGCCGACCAGTTCGGAATCGTCCGGGAAGACCTTGAGGCCGTCCAGCTTGTCGGGGGGCGTCCGGCCCGACCGATACACGCAGGGCAGCAGATCCTGGAAGTAGGGGTACGTGAACTCCCTGTTCCGAAACGCCCTGTATACGTTGTACGCGCACAGGTCCGCAAGCTGGATGCCGTTCGACAGACGGCTGTCTGTGAAGAACGGGTACTCGACGATGTGCCTGAAACGCAGGTTACGGTTCCCCTCACGCTGGAAGAACGCATGCTTCATGGCCAGCGCCTGGTTCAGTTGTCTCTGGGTGTCGTCGATGACGATGAGCCCGTTGTGCCGGTCGTGGTACTCGGCCAGGTAGTGCTCGATCCGCTCCAGCAGCAGTTCATACGCCTTCTTGTGCAGCAACTCAGCCGTCATGTGGGGCAGGAGCTTCCGTTTGTCGATGACCACCGCGAAGACCGGCATATTGTGGTCCTCGATCTGCCGGAGGAACGTCTCGCTGACATGCGTGCGGTCAGCCTCTGACAGTGCCGCGAGGAACGGGCTCTTCCCTTCCCTTTCCTTCGGGTGCCTCAGGGTAACGGACTTCACCTCGCAGTCGGCGAGAGTGAGCGTCAGACCGTGCAGGCGGCGGAGGTGGTCCGCAAGCTCCAACTTGAGGTTGGCAATATCGCGGTCGAACCGGCCCCAGCGCCCCTCAAACAGCCCGACCGCGAGGAGAACGTAGATCGGCTCCTTCTGCCGAACCGTTCCACCCTCAGAGGTTATACTGACTGACGGATCGCGGGTTCCGGATTCGTCGATGTAGAAGAAGTACATAGGGCACTATACCTCCCCTGCCTCGATGATCTGCTGTTGCGGAATCCGCACGCCGCCAGTCTGGACGACCGCCGAGATGGTTCGAGTGATGGCCTGTGTCTTGCTGAACGGGCGCACCAACAGCTTGTCAAAGGGATCCTGAACGCGCACCATCCGCGGCGACGGTGACGCGCAGTGGTAGGCGACGTAGAGCCAGTATTCCTGACGCAGGTTGCAGGCGCGCGCCCACTCGTTGTCCGTGACCTCGATCTCACCCGTCGTAGCGCGGCCCTTGGCCTCGATGCAGCGCCGTTCGCCGCCAGGACGCACCGACAGGATATCAAAGCCGGGGTTTTCGGGTAGGCCGGCTGCCCGGGCCAGTTCCGGCGTGTGGACGAAACGGACGGTTGCGCCGGAGGCTTCCTCAAAGGCCCTGGTCAAGTCCATGGCGATCTGCTCGACGTGGGCATCAAGCCGTTCCAGGTCGGCCTGGTCAGCGGAGGGCACCACTAAGGCGTGGGCAACGAAGTGAACGTCTCCAGGGACCAGCAGTTCCGGTTCCCGCCGGATGATGGCGATGGCTCGGTCTCGGCGGTCGCCGAGTTCGCGCTGTTGGGTCTTCACGCGGGAAAGCTCGGCGGCAGCGGCCGTATTGCCTGCACGTGCCTTCGGGTTCAGCTTGGCACGCGCCGCGGCAAGGTCGGCCTCCTGGTAGTCGTAGCCGCGCGCCACAAACATCTCGCGCTCCGGCAGCAGCGTCAGCATGCAGGTGCGGCGTTCGACGGCCATGGTACGGCACACGCGCTCGCTGAGATACGCCTGGGCTTGGTCGCGCTGGCGGGCGGCGGCGACCGCCAGGCGCTGCGCCTCCGGCGGCAGCCCGTGTCCGCCACGCAGGAGCAGAAGATGCTCAACAGGGCAGAGGCTGATGTCCGCCCCTTCGCTCTGCCGAACCCCAACCAGACGGCACTCGACCATCTCCTCGTGCGCCAGCTCGGGGACCTCGGGGTCACCCTTCCGCACCACCGTCAGAAGAGCGAGATGGAAGAGGTAGGAC
>CAILKC010000184.1 GCA_903834675.1 uncultured Victivallales bacterium
AAGGTGTAGACCCGTGGTTGAATCAGAGAACAAACCCGAGTGTGTCATCCGAGCGAGGCATGGCCTCATCGCGATCGACTTCGCTGAACTATGGCGCTACCGCGAACTGTTCTGGTTCTTGGCATGGCGTGATATCCTCGTCCGCTACAAGCAGACCATGCTTGGCGTCCTTTGGGCGGTCTTGCAGCCCATCCTGACCATGGTGGTCTTTACCGTTATCTTCGGGCGCATCGCCAAGCTCCCCAGCAACGGCGCACCCTACGCCCTGATCACCCTCGCGGCGTTGCTGCCCTGGCAGTTGTTTGCCAACGCCATGAGCCAAGGCAGTCAATCGTTGATCGCCTCGTCGAACATGATCACCAAGGTCTACTTCCCGCGCATCATCATCCCCACAAGTGCGACCCTGAGCGGCCTGGTTGACTTTGCCATTTCCTTAGTCATTCTGGTCGGGGTGATGCTCTGGTATGGTGTCACCCCGCGCTGGGAACTGCTGCTGCTGCCCTTGTTTTCCTTGTCCGCCTTCCTGGCCGCCTTCGGGGTAGCGCTTTGGCTCAGCTCCCTGAACGTGCGCTATCGCGACGTCAAACACGTGGTTCCCTTCCTGGTGCGCATCGGCACCTATGTCAGCCCGGTTGGGTTTCTGAGCGACGTCGTGCCGGAACGTTGGCGTCTGTGCTACAGCCTCAATCCCCTCGTCGGCGTCATCGATGGCTTCCGCTGGGCCATCCTGGGGCCCGGCTTCGAGCCCTACTGGCCCGGCTTCTGGTTGGGACTGGCCGTTTGTGTTGTCATGCTCGTCTCGGGCGCGCTGTTTTTCCGCTCCACCGAGAAGACCTTCGCGGATGTGATCTGAAATGTAGGCCGCCACTCCGCTGGCGTTCATCTCCAGTCGCGAACGGAGTCGCGAGCTACTTTAGAGAGCACCGAGAGCAACCCACTGGCGAAGAGTAAGTTATCTGCATGGGATCCATCCTCTATCGCCACCCATGGCTGTTTCAAGAAACGACCGCCGTCGTCCCGTCGGCAGTGAAAGCGGCGTCGCCGAGCCGCGTCCGCGGCCCTCTGCCGCACGCACTCCATATCGCGCGGCGGCCATGTGGACTGCGTGTGGCAAGGTCGCCGGCGGCGACCGCGACACCGCTTTGGCTTGGCGCCTGTGCCATGCCTGACGGAGTATGTTCTCGCGCAACCAAATACGGCAGACAGACCACGGGTTGTTGCGCCGCCCAACTCGGTTTCTTGAAACAGCCCTGGTTGCCACCCTCTGTGACCTCAGTGTCCTCTGTGGTGCAAGAGTCGAGTGCAGAAGAATCGAATGGCCCTGCGCTCTGTGGTTAAGAGAGTTAGGGATCAAATGGCCCTACCGAAAACGCAAAATTCCCTGATGCAGAACCTAACAGCCTACAGCCTAAACACCTAACCGCCTTGGCGTCCGGTGGGACGCCTGTGACCACATTTCGCCATTGCCATCGCCATGCTGTGGCATAGTGGTCGTCTGATTGGCGCATGAAGACTGCAACACAGGCCAAGCCGTGCAACCGGCATCCCAGCGTCCTCGAGCCGCGGGCATGCGCCGTTCATCCCCTTCAGCCCACGCATTCCCATTGCGCCTCAGACGTGAGCACGCCACGTACGGTCGAGTCTCCTCAATCGTCAGAGGCATCAGGCGCCAGGTTCCGTGCTGAGGCACGTCCGGAAGACGTCGAACTCGTGCGCGAGTTTGCTCGTCGGGTTCGTGTTCGGCTTGGCACTGGAGTCGTTGCTGTGCGCTGGTTCGGTAGTCGGAGCAAGGGCACCGCCGCCCCGGACTCCGATGTCGATCTCCTGCTGGAGACCGCTGCCGCCCTGACGCCTGCTCAACGCGATCTGGTGCTGGACACCTCCATCGAGTTGGCCGCCATGTACGGCCGCCTGCTCGACGTCCATTACTACACCAGCCGCGAACTCCGGAGTCGTAAGTATCGTAGAACGCCCTTCATCGTCAGCGTCTTCAGCGAGGGCGCTGTGCTATGAATCTCAGAAACATACAGGGCTGATTGCCTACATACACAAAGATTGGGTGGCCACGGGGTTGCTGGAAAAGACGCACGGGCGGGCACTCCAGAGAGCCTTCGAAAGCCGCTCGGAGGGCGACTATCAGGACGTGTTGAGGCTGACCGGTGAGGACGTGGACAAGCTGATCGCCGATGCCACGGCGTTTATCGAGACCGTCGAGAGGATGCTAGGCGCGCCTGCGGAGGTCTGAAGTCGGATGAGCAAGGAGTGTAGTCGGCCGCCGACTTGAAGGCGCACCGGACCGATACGGAAGCCCACGTCAGCTCTTACCGGGTCGGAAAGCGAAGCACCGGTACGAAGGGAATCCGGGGCCGTAGCCCGATGCTCGCCGATGCGGCAATCGGCGGGAACGTAGGACGCCACTCCGTTGGCGTTCGTCTCCCAATGTAAGACGCAACCCCGTTGGGGTTCATCCCCAGTCGCGAGCTCCTTTAGGGAGTTGGCATCTGTCAACGTGCCGCGAGATGGGCGTTGTCTCCTCGGCTTCCTCTGTGCAGGTGCAGCATGAGAACGGCAACCCCAGGGGGCGCAAGTCAGCTCCGTAGGGGTTTGCTTGTAGGAGACTTGCAGCAACCTCGTATGACCCAAAGCGCTTCCCATTCCGCCCCTCGTCCGCCGCGGCGGACGAAGGGCGTTGGAGGGCG
>CAILKC010000185.1 GCA_903834675.1 uncultured Victivallales bacterium
CCACCTTGGCGAGGCCTACGTCTGGGCCTTCCTGGCGGGCACCAGCGGCGATGGCGCTGTCCACTACGTTGGCGACTATGTGTACGGCGACAACAACAAGGTGCCCGGCGCCATCATCTGGAACACGGCTGCCTGGGGCGGCCCTGAGTGGGTCCTGAACCGTCTCGATTCCATTGAGGGCGGCTTCACCCGTGAAATGCTGGCCATGGCCGAGCTGTACCAAGGCAGCGCCTGGAACTACCAGTTCCTCTACTTCCCGCTTGTCTGGGGCATGCTGGACCGGGTACCGGCCGTGTTTAACCTCGAGTACATTCTCGACGGCGGCGGCAGCATTGAAGGCCTCCCGGCGGGGGTTGGCCCTGGCCGCATCAACCTGAACGAAATGGACGATACCTTTAGCATGAACTTCTGAAGTCAGCGCATACTCCCAGCCTGTCCGGCGCTGGTACGATGGTGGGCAGTGACCCGATCGAGTAGTCGGGATGTTGGCGAGTGTCGGCATGCGGGGCTCAAGGACAGAAAGGTGATCGTCGGTGCGGCTAGTCATACAGGAGGTGAAGGATGAGTAGTGCATCGCGACAAAGGCTGTACAGATACCCGTCGGTGACACGGAGACTGTCGGTTCACGAATACATGGGGTCGCAACTAGGAAGCAGCAGAGAAAGGGAACAGACCGTGAAAGTTACTGGCAGACTAGTTCGGTGGGGATGCCTTACAGCGTTGCTGTTGGGCCTGACCAGCCAGGCGCTGGACATGACGAACACGAAGATTTCCGGTCCCGTCGCCGGGTCGTACCTCGGCAACAAGAATGGGGCGATCAGCATCACGCTCACCATTAAACCGCAAGTCGGCGAGACGTTGGTGGGCGCCACCCCGATCCAGATTGGTTACAACACGACTGCTGATGTTATTGGTGGCGCAACGTGGTTGGCGCCGGTTACCTATACATTCAATGCTTTCGGGTTCTTTGCCTCAGCTAGCATGCCGACCAACACGGTCCCGGTGACCGACCCCGCCGTGTACCTGTTCGGCAGGATTACCACCACCTCAGGTACCTACGACCTAACAGGCCATGCCATCCACATTGACAACGACAACCCCGAGCCGGCCACACTCAAGAAGATCGGGCGTTCCACCAAGCCGGGCGCCGGATTCTATTACGATAAGGATTTCAATGTTGCGCCATTCACGACCGTAGTGGATAACTTCATCGGGGCGACTACGGATGACTGGAACAACAGGGCAGACGTCTACACGACCACTAATCGGCGCATTTCGGACTCTCAGGACATGCCCGTTGTCTTTGTTTGCGACACCCGACTGCCGTTGCGCTGGTATGACGACCCCGCGGACAGCCCGGCGACACTGCTGGGAGTACAGGGGTATCCCAAGACGCCAGGCTATCCTATTACCGTGCAAGGGCGGACGACAGCCCTAGGCGTAGGCGATACGGCCTGGGACGTTGGCGTCGGCCAGGCGGGGACAGGCGGCTACCGCATCGACGTCGACCAGATCGATCCTAGCATGGCTGTTCACGAGTCCGGGAGCACTTGGAAGACCATCACCAGTACCAGTTACCCGGCAGAAGTATCGCTGACGGCAGGTCCAGGGGCGTATTGGATTCACGTCCGTACCTTCGATGCTAATGTACAGAATCCGAACTACAGCGAGACCATCCATTATGGCCCCATCATTCTACTGAGTGGGGTGGACATTGTGAAGTGTGTCCCGGGCATCGAGCAAGAGTGCTCGACGCCTCTCCCAACACCCTATGCGACCGGCGCTGAGTTCATGCTCGCGGGCGGCGTGGTCATCCCGCTGGACGGCTGGCCAGCGGGGATAGACGCGGCCTCCATGGCCGACTGGTATGCCGACCTAACCGTCACGTCAGTAACGGTGCTCACCGATCCTACCCCCTGTAAGAAGGTGTATACACGGACGTACTCCGTCTTTGACAAATGCACCGCTGAGGCCGCCGCGGAGACCTGTGCGCAGACGATCACTCTGGTGGATACTAAAGCGCCGGTCTTTTCGGCCTGCCCGGCGACGCCCATCGATCTTGGGTGCAACCCTGCGGCACTGCCGACCGAGGCGCTGGCCATCGCGGCAGCGGGGACGGTGACGGACAACTGCGACACCACGCTTGACATGAGCGCGGTGGGCGGAACGGTGACGGGGACGTTGTGCGCCAAGCAACAGGTTTGGACCGTGACCGCGGCGACCGATTGCGGGCCGGATGCGACCTGCACGGTGACGTACATGTGGACAGACGACACGGCGGCGCCGGTGTTCGGGGCCTGCCCGGCGGCGCCCATCGATCTTGGGTGCAACCCTGCGGCACTGCCGACCGAGGCGCTGGCGCTCGCGGCGGCGGGGACGGC
>CAILKC010000186.1 GCA_903834675.1 uncultured Victivallales bacterium
CCATTCCGATCCGGCCGGGACGCGCCGGATCGCCTGGAGGGCGGCCCTTCGTGGCCGCCGCGGCGCCGACGCAGCGGCGCCCTCCAACGCCCTTCGTCCGCCGCGGCGGACGAAGGGCGGAATGGGAAGCGCCTGGTGTCATAGGAGGTTGCTGCAAGTCTCATACAAGGGTTCAGGGTTTGGGGCCGGACATAGCGGAAAGAGAACCGCGGTGGCCGTGTCGGTGATTCTGCGATTCGTCATTGGGGCCTTGGTCATTCGACCTTTTGCGGTTCTCATACCAGCAAACCCCTACGGAGCTGACTTGCGCCCTCGGGCTGGCCAAGCGCGCATTTTCATGCACATTAGCGCACGGACAGGATCGGCACGAAAGCTAGACCCCCGAAACCAGGAACCCCGGACCCATGAGCAACACAGTTGATCTGACCCCTCCGGCCTCGATCGAGTGGTGGCGCGAAGCCCGCTTCGGCATGTTCATCCACTGGGGCCTCTACGCCCAGCCTGCGGGCACCTGGAAGGGTAAGGCGATCCCCTCCATCGGCGAGTGGATCATGTACAACGCCAAAGTCCCGGTCGCGGAGTACGCCCAACTCGCCACCACCTTCAACCCGGTCAAGTTCGACGCCGAAGAATGGGTCAAGATCGCCCAGCGCGCCGGCATGAAGTACCTGGTGATCACCAGCAAGCACCACGACGGCTTTGCCATGTTCGACTCGCCCTCGAATCCGTACAACATCGTGGACGCCACCCCCTTCCGCCGCGATGTCATGAAAGAACTCGCCGCGGCCTGCCAGCGCCACGGCGTCCGCCTCTGCTTCTACTACTCCCAGGCCCAGGATTGGCAGGCGCCGGGCGGCGCCGGACACTGGGACGAGGTCGGCGAAAAGGGCTGGTGGGGCTCGGCCGGGTCGCCGGAGCGCTTCGCTGCCTACTTCGAGGAAAAGGTTAAGCCCCAGGTGCGCGAACTGCTCACCCAGTATGGGCCCATCGGCCTGATCTGGTTCGACACTCCGGTGGTGATCAGCCGCGAACAGAGCCTGGAACTACGCCAACTGGTCCACGAACTGCAGCCCGACTGCCTGGTCAGTGGTCGCGTCGGCCATGATGTCGGCGACTACGGCAGCCTGGGCGATAACCAGATCCCCTACGGCCCCGTCAGCGGTGACTGGGAAACCCCCGCCACCCTCAATGACACCTGGGGCTACAAGTCCTATGACCATAACTGGAAGTCGGTCGGCGACCTGCTGGGCCTGCTCACCGAACTGGCCAGCAAGGGGGTCAACTACCTGCTGAACGTAGGCCCGACCGGCGCCGGCGAAATCCCCGCGCCCAGCATCGAACGCCTCGCCGAGATCGGCAAGTGGATGGACCTCAACAGCGAGGCCATCTACGGCACCGTGGCCAGTCCCTTCCCCTACGAATTCGGCTGGGGCCGCGTGACCTGCAAAGGCAACCGGCTGTACCTGCTGATCTCCGCCTGGTCGACCTCTTTCTCCCTCAACGGCCTGCGCAATCGGGTCACCAAAGCCAGCCTGCTGGCGGCTCCCGAGAAGACGCTGAAAGTCAGCCAGACCCACAACGCGGCTAACGACTTCCACACCCTGACCCTGACCCTGCCCACGCAGCAGCCCGACCCCTACTTCTCCGTGGTGGCGCTCGAGCTCGAGGGGGCGCCCGACGTCGAATCCCTGCCCGTGCAGCAGCCCGACGGCGCCATTCTCCTGCCCATCCACATGGCCACCGTCAACGGCCCGACCGGCAGCCGTAAGCCCATCCTCTCCCGCGGCGGCCTGATCCAGGACTGGAAGGACACCGCCGACCGGCTGAGCTGGAGCTTCAAGGCGGCAACACCCGGTGAGTACGAGGTGCGCCTGGTCGTGGGCTCGCCACACTGGGAACGGAAGGTCGGCAGCGGCCACCGGGTCACGCTGAGCGTGGCGGGCCAGACCGTCCAGGGCCTCGTAACCTCGGCCGAGGAGATCAAAGGACCGCGCACCACTCACTTCTGGCTGGCGGCCTCGCGGCTTGGCCGGATCCGCTTACAGCAGCCCGGCACCCTGGCCTTGGAACTGCGCGCCGATGAGTTCGCCGCGACGGTCTCCGAAGGCCTGGCCGTACTCTCGGTCGAGTTGCTGCCAGTAGGGTGACGAGCGTGTCCCAGAGGGCGGCGGTCCACGCCGCCGCCTTCCCCTCCTCTCATCTCAATCCCAGCCAGGAACGCTCGCTCTGCATGATGCGCTGCACCGCCTGGGCCAGGGTCACGCTTACCCCCTTGCGAGTGAGGGTGACTTTCTGTCCCCGCCGCAGCTCAACGACCAGGTCTGCCCCCTCGCGCCGGACCTCCGGGCCGACGACCGCGAACTCGGCCCCGGCGAACGGGTCGCGCAGGCGCAGCTGCCGGGCCACCCCAGCCCGCACCCGCACCCACTGCGTCTCGCCGTCCAGACGGATGGCCGAAACCTTGAAGGCCCCCTCAGCTAGCAGGTCGCGACAGGCCACATCCCGCCAGTGTGCGGGCAGCGCAGGGAACACCCGCACCACGTCACCCCAGCCCTGCACCAGCATGTCGCATAGCCCCGCGGCGACCCCGCAGCTCGACTCGAGGGTGAACGGCGCCAGCGCCCCGGCGCGGTAGGTGTAGCACGAACGCCCGGCCTGCCGCAGTTCCCGGTTGCAGTGCAGCCCGTTTGGGCCGACCCAGTGATCGGCGTACTGCCTCAGGCTATCGTAGGCCAGGCCCCCCCGGCCAATCACCGCCGCCAGGCTGGTCCACTGCCCATACGTGTGTCCGGCCCAGCGGTACTGTCCAAGACCGAGGAACTGCCCCACGCTTGCCGCGATGACCGCCTGGTCCGCGGCGCTGCCCTCGATGGTCAGGTCCATGGCCGGGTGGACAGCCATGAGCTGGCTCGGGTGGCGATGCGATTCGTCCAGCGGCTTCCCCGGCCAGAGGCAGAGCGCGCCGCTGGCACTGAGAGCGTAGGGCGGCAAGCGCTCGCGCACCCCCCGCGCGGCGCCCGAAAGCTCCGACTGCCCCAGGGCGGCTTCCATCTCGACCAGCCAGTCGCAGACGCGGCGGATGAGGGCAAGGTCAATGTTGGGGTCGGGCGCCCAGGCATCAGGGCTGTTCTCGTGGTACTCCGGGCTCGTCGATAGCGGCACATGCAGCCTGCCATCCTCGCCCGGAGTCAGGTTGGCCCGATAGAAGCGGAAGATACCCGCCAGCAGCGGGTAGCCCGTCCGCCGCAGCCACTCGACGTCGAAGCTGTAGCGCCAGCGCGACCACACCAGCCAGCCCAACCAGCCACTGTGACTCCAGGCGTACTGCACCGTGCCCCAGCAGGGTACCGGGGTGAAATCCGGCAGCCACGAGCACGGCCAGAAAGTGCCCTCGGTCCCAAAAAACTGCCGCGTGAACGCCGTCGCCCGCGCGGCCGACGCCTGCATCTCCTCACACCAGCAGTCCAGTAGTTCCAGATGCCCGCTTGGCCCGGCCGGCCAGAAGGTCTCCTGCACATTCATATCACAGTGGTAATCCCCGCGCCACGGCGGCAGGATCCCGTCCATGGCCCAGATGCCCTGCAAACCGGGCGGGCGGGCCCCTGGCCTGGCCGACGCCGCCAGCAGGTACACGCCGTAGTGCCAGAGGAACTCCAGGTCTGCCTCGGGCAGGAAGACATCCGAGCGCGACCAGAAGCGCCGCCAGGCCGCGGTGTGTTCGCGCCGCAGACGCTCGAAACCCCGCGCCTTCGCCTGGCTCCAGGTGCGCCGCGCCGCGGCCTCGGCAGCCTCAACCGTCGCCGCCGTCTCGATGGCCACATAGTACTCGGGACCCTCGGTGCTCCACACCACCGCATAGCAGGCGCTGCCAGGCACCTCCTGGCCCAACCCCCCCACGCCGTTCTCGACCCGCACCGTCGGCGCCGGCAGCGCCAATTTGGCCAGCTCGGGACCCGTCGTCAGCAGCGGCGCCAAGCGCAGCTCGGGGCCCGGCGAAGCCTGCGTCAAGCGCACACAGAACACGTTCAGATCGTGGTGTACAAAGGCGCAAACTCCGCAGCTCCCAGCCTCCGTCCGCACACGGCCCTCCACCAGAGCCCGGCCCAAGTCCAGACGGCAGTCATAACTGCGAGCTGCCCCAAGATCGAGTTCGGCCCGGCCAGCATAGAGCTTGGTCGGACCCACCGGATTGTCCCGCAGAAACCGATCCTCAAAGCGCTCCTTGACCTCGTCGAAGCGCCCCTGCGCAATGAGCTCGCGCAGCTGGGCGTAGGTGTGGCCAGGATCCTCCAGCGCCGCGGGGTTGTGGCGCAGGTCCCAGAGGTTGGCATGATCAAGGGTGAAGGAGAGTGGCGCCCCATCGCCCCAGACCATCACCCCCAGGCGCCCATTCCCCAGCGGCAAACCATCCTGCCAGCGCCGCGGCGGCTGCCGGTGCGTGATGCTGTGACGATTGCGGACCGCGGCCGACCGACTGCTGTCCATGCCAAGAGCTCCTCGGTTCTGGCGGCTTACCTGCGTCTGGCGTCAGCTGCAATAAGGATGGGCCGTGGTATTCAGCCCCAAAGGGGCGCTCTATACCAGCCCAGGGCAACGCCCTGGGTACCCGTCCACAGCGAAGATTGAGCCCTGAAGGGGCGGACCATGCGACCTCGGGGCGAAGGTAGGGTAGATGGCTCGCCCCTACAGGGCTCAAACCCATAACCATTCTATTCCC
>CAILKC010000187.1 GCA_903834675.1 uncultured Victivallales bacterium
CACCCACTTCGCAGGACGCGCCGTTCCCGTGCAGGTCTGCCTGCTCCCCGGCGCCCCGGAGCTGTGACAGGAGCCGCCGGACCCGCGAAACGACCGGCGTTCAACTTGCGAGTCCCCGTGCGTAACTTCCTGAGGTCTGGTGACAGGCCGCCATCGATGCCTGGCAGTTCACCACCGTCGTGTTGAGCAAAGCCCACCACGCTCATCAGGGCGCCGTCCTCCGGCCAACGGATGTGGCCGTCTGCCGCAGCTACCTCGCCACAGGGGATCACGTCCGTAACCAGTCCGGTACAGTGGACCAGGCGCTGGGCCTGGTTCGGGTGTCTGGCGAAGCCCACCCCCAGCAATGCGGTCTGAAGCTCGGCGTACTGCTGCCACGTCTTGGCCAACACTGCGACATCCACGTCACCGGTGGCCCGTTCGGTGAGCACGCCGTGAACGTGCTCGAAGATGACATCCCGGGCGAAGGCGCCGATGAGCAGGATGGACACGTCGAGCCCGGCGGCGGCAGCCGTTACGGCATCGAGCAGAGCCAGCGTGGGCGAGTCAACCGGCCTCGACAGATGAACGGAGCTTGGTTTCATAGAGGACACGGGCGGCCTCGATGTTACGTTCGGCGTCACTGGCCAGCAAGTCGGCATACGTCAGCAGAGGCAGAACGCAATCTCCCTCACGCATGTCGGTATCGCGCCAGAATGCATCCAGCACTTCCACCGGTCCGGCCGGGTCACTAGTGTATCGTCCGGTTAATTAGTTGTATTATAGTATGGAGCAGGCTATCTTGTCTCCCGATGCGGCGGATTAGCCGCGCGGGAGACGCCATGAGAGTAGCACCGAAGATCGCACTGAGCCAGCGGGAGCGTGATGAGTTTGCGGCGGTCGCCAGGTCCACGACGGCCGCCAGCCGGGAGGTGCTGCGCGCCCGCATCGCACTGCGGGCGGATGCCGGAGCAGAGAACGGGGAGATTGCCGCTGCGGTCGGCACCAGTGCGAACACCGTGGGGAAGTGGCGGCGGCGACTGGCCGCGCACGGTGCGGCCGGGTTGGAGGATGCACCTCGGCCGGGAAGACAGCCGCTCTATGGCGGCGCTGCCAAGGAGGAGATGGTCGCCCGGACGCTGGCAGAGAAGCCTGCCAACCGCACGCACTGGAGCACACGAGCGATGGCCGAAGTGTCGGGGATGGGCCGGACCACGGTATCGCTGTTGTGGCGGGAGCACGGCATCAAGCCCCACTTGGAGCGCACCTTCAAGCTCTCGAACGACAAGCACTTCACCGAGAAGCTGCATGATGTGGTCGGCCTGTACCTGAACCCCCCGGAGAACTCGCTGGTGCTCTGCGTCGACGAGAAGTCGCAGATTCAGGCCCTGGACCGGACGCAGCCAGGCTTGCCGATGAAGAAGGGCCGCAACGGCACCCGAACCCACGACTATCTCCGCCATGGGACGTGCTGCCTGTTCGCCGCACTGAACGTTCTCACTGGCAACGTGCTGGAACAGTGCGAGACCCGGCACCGCCACCAGGAGTACCTGAAGTTCCTGCGTCTGATCGACCAGTCCACGCCAGCAGATCTCGACCTGCACCTCATCGCCGACAACTACTGCACCCACAAGCACCACAAGGTCCTTGCCTGGCTCGAGAAACACCCGCGTTTCCATGTTCACTTCATCCCGACGTCATCCTCCTGGCTGAACCTTGTGGAGCGCTTCTTCGGGAAGATCACCCAGGAACGCATCCGCCGTGGCGTGTTCCGCAGCGTCCTTGAGTTGATCACAGCGATTCACGACTACATTGAGGATCACAACCAGCATTCCAAGCCTTTCGTATGGGTGAAGACGGCTGAGGAGATCCTGGCCAAGTTGAGTCCCGTCGCCAAGCTTCTTGATAAAACAATCAAATAACCGGACGATACACTAGTAAGCCGATGCTCCAGCAGCCACGGTGCCATATTGCCCAGCCGGTAGATGGTGACCACTTCCGGCTTGAGATACCCGGTCAGCTTCGCGGCAGCCACCTCGCCACCCCAAAGCCCCTGCGCACGGTCGAGCGTCGCGGTCCGCCACCACTGTGGGTCGGCGGCGCGATAGCGTGCCAGAACCAGCTTGGGCCGCAGCACGTCGCCGTAAGCTCGAACCCATCGCTCAGCCAATTCCGGTACATGGAGCGGCTCTGCCTGGGAGAATGGGCCGCCGTCTTTTTTTCTGCGAAATTTTCGGCGCGCTCGGGCGCACTGGAGAGATAGAGGCCGGAGTCCCAAAACCGCGCGGCCCCAGGCCCCCCCCTAGCCGTGACTCTGGCCGTGACTCTGCCGCCTCAACTGTTGAGGTGATCTGGGGGCTGATTTGGGCCGGCGGGCTCCGCAGGGTCACGACCCACTGGGCGCCCGCCTGGCGGAACTAGGGTTCGGGCAGACCGGCGTCGGCGCCCAGCCACGGTGGGTGCCCCGGTCCGGCGCGCCCACTCCTCATCTCCGCCCGTGGTCACCTTCGCCACCGCGACAGGTCACCGTGTTGAATTCCTGGCCGAAGTCACCGACTACGCGCAGGATCTCGTCAAAGGATGGCACGTCGCCGACGAACATCTCCCCGCTCATGGACTCGTAGTCGTGCCGCCATTCTGCGACCTGCGTCGCCAGCGGTAGCAGGCGGAGGCTACCCCGGCCGCAGCGTCGAGTAGTCCATCCAAGACCAGTTGAAGAAGACCTCGCGGTGGGCCGCGACGCGCTCGAATAGGCCAGGGCTCGCCACCGCTCGCGCAGCCACGCCCTTGGTGATCAGGCACCAGAGGTCGTAGTAATGGCGGGCCAGGCGGGCCCTATGGACCTTGCCCGCCGGGCGATAGGTCTCCTCGTGCAGCAGCATCGCCTTCTCCCAGAACGTCCGCTCCGGGGCTAGGGCGCGGACCTGCACGTTGCTCGGCCCCATGAGCGCGGGGAAGACGTCGGCCAGGTACGGCCGGATCACCGGGTCTTGCGCTGGCTCTGTGTCGGACCGCGCGCCCATCTCGATCTTGACCACTGGCCGGACGTAGCCCGACACAGTAGCCAGGACGCTCGGGTACTCGAACAGCAGCGTCTGCCGGTCTGGGTCTTCGTCGGCCGCCGCTGGGACCAGGGACCAGACAAGTCCAGTCGGCAGGATCTGCCGGAAGCGGGTCTCCAATGCCGGCAGCAACTCGTCACGGATACGCTTCTGGCACTCGGCCTTCAACGCCTCAAGGCGGGCCTTGCGCTGCTTCCTGCTGGCCGCCGCCTCCGGGCTCTCGTCTCCGCCGAAGCCGAGGAAGTCACGATCAATGACAATGTCGATGTCCTCGGAGAAGCGGGCAATGAGATCCCATGCCTTGGACAGCGACGTGCCGCCTTTGAAGGTCAGGTGCGCGCCCCAGCCCGACAGGCTGAAGAGCTCGCGCAGGGTCCAGCAGACCCAGAAGTCCTTCTCGATGTTGACGGCACGAAGGCCGCTACGGCGCTGTGCTTCTTCGCACGCCGCGCGACGGTCCTCGGCAGAAAGCCTGATAAAGCCGTCCACTATGGACTCCCATGGGGTTGGGCAACTCGGCGCATGACGTCAGCGATCCAGGCAGGGGCATAGCCCAGATCCTGCAGCAGTTGTGCCTTGTCGGTGTCCGACAGGCGACGCCGAAGGGCGAGGACCGTCCGGTCATCGACACCACCACGCCCAAGCCAGCGCAGCGCCTGGATCACCGTGCCGCTCACACGGCCGGCGGTTGTCATGTTGCGCGGCGAAGCATGCCGGAGAGCGATCTGCTGCTTGCCAACCTGCAGGCGTCGAGATCGCCCATCAGTGAGATAGACGACCTTCATGGGCACCTGGTCGGAAAGGCCGAGGTCATTGGCGGCGGCGGCGCCGGTCGGCTGGATGCGGGTCGCATCTCGACTTGCGAAGGCCTTGGCGACTGCATCGCTGGGAGCACTGAGGATGCCAAGGAGAGGGTGGACGGTCGGGAGGTCGTAGAGGCCACGGGCGATCCTGCGGATCGTCCCGGTACGGCTCTGCCGCGATAGTGCCTGGTCGATGGCGCTGCGGCACCCGATGTCAATAAAGTCGGCGGCTCGGAACACTGCGCCGGCTCCCTTGTCGCGGATTCGAGCCAGGACCCGACTGTCGATGGACTGTCTGTGCTTACCCATAATTTTGTCAGAATAAGTATATCATCTTTCTGACAATTCAAGCAATTCCGTGGACCCATGGATCTGCTTGTGCGAATCCCTGAACGCGGCCATATGGGGCCGCTGCAGCGGGTGCAGGCCGCGCGAGGACGGCAGGGCCTTGGTCGAGGCGATCCGGCGGCTGACGGCACCCACCGCGGCGGTGGCCGCCGCCTTGGGGCAGCGCGGAGGGATTCGCCGCGACGAAGCGCCCCTCCCACACTGCTGGCGAGGTGCCAGGGCCGAGGGCAGGTCAGGGCTGCGGGGGTGCCAGTGCAGGGGCGGGAACAGGCGCGGCGGCGGCCGGGGCCGGCTTGGGCAGCATGGCCTGCAAGGCGGCGATGGTGGCCTGGATGGTTTCCGCGGGCTGACCTTCGAGCTGGCTCTTGATCGACGCCACCAAGGCGTCAGCACCGGTCAGCGCGGCAGCCGGCGCCAGGTAGTTCGGGATCCGGGCGAGTTCCGTGCGCTTGGCCTCATCGGTGGCGTGGTTCATGTAGAGCTGGGTCATGTCGGAACTGAAGTGGCCCACGACGCCCTGGACTACCGGCAGCGGCACGCGGTGTAGGCCGGCGAGATAGACGAAGGTGTGGCGCAGGGAGTGCACGTCCTTGATGGAGACCTTGCGGTCGCGGCCGGTGACCTTCTTGCGGGTCGTGATCTTGATGTCATGGAATAGGCGCCGGACGCGGTAGCTGATGCCCGAGGGGTTCTCGGTGTAGAGATTGGCCAGGCCAGGGAAGACATAGTCGCCCGGCTTGGGGAGCGCGCGGAGATGCTCGTAGAGGCCAGGCAGAATGGGGAGGTTGACGACCTTCCCCGTCTTGCGCATGCGGCGCGCGATCTGCCGCCGGTCGAGGTCCACTTCGTCCCAGCGCAGGGTGCAGATGTCCCCCTCGCGCAGCCCGGTCGAGATGCCCGTGAGGAAGAGGCTGTACATGTCGCCCTCGGCCTTCTCGCCGATCTTCTTGAGTTCCTCGGGGGAGAAGGGCTCGCGGGTCGAGGCCTGGTTCTTGAGCGCCTTGATGTGCTCGAAGGGGCTATCGACACAACCGGCGTCGGTCTTCAGGTGCCGAAAGACCGCCTTGCAGGTCTGCAGGAAGTCATTGCGGGCGGCAGTGGACAGGTTCTGCAGGTTCTGCTTGTAGGAGACATCCTTGCGGTCGCCACGGCGCTTGAAGGTCACCGACCGCTGCCAGCGGCCCTGGGTGCGGATGTGCTCGATGTAGGCCTCCGCGATGCGCGGGCCCACCTCGTTCAGCGCCTTGAGCGTCGGGTGGCGGTCTCGCAGGAAGGCCAGGAAGTCGTTCCAGCGCGACTCTGCCGCCTTGCGCCGGGCCTCGGTCATGCCGCGGTCGCGGGGCTTGCGCAGGAA
>CAILKC010000188.1 GCA_903834675.1 uncultured Victivallales bacterium
GTCAGAAGCCGTGAAAGAATCGAGGATGGCGGATAATCAGTCTCATTCGAGGGTGCCAGCGGAGGGGGCTCGGTACCCGTGGGGGGGACCGGCCCTGGATGGCCGGGAGAGTCGGCGGCGGCGGGGGCGCGCGGGGACACCCCGGAGGGCCAGGTTGAGGACGCCTGGCCGGCGTCTGAGCGTCAAGGCTGAGGCGGCGTGTTCATGGTTCGTTCCTTCTGTTCTGTGCGCTTTGGTGGTCTGCGCGGCTCAGGCCCGGGCGGCGGCTTGTTGCGCCGGCAGCCAGCAGCGGCGCATCCAGATCTGTAGGTTGTACGTCAGGCAGGCCCACAGTACCTCCATGGTCACTTTGGCCAGTCCCCGCATGCGGAAGCGCCGCAGGCCCAGCTTCTCCTTCAGCCAGGCGTTCGGGAACTCGGCGAGTGCTCCCCTCTGTTTGTACACCGCCTTGGCGTCTTCGGTCTCCATCTTGGCGCGATACTGCTGTACCAGGAGCGATTCCACGGAGCGCACCACACTGCGCCCCGAGGGGTGGCTGCCGGGGCAGCACAGGGAGCGCGACGGGCACAGACTGCAGACCTCCCGCGGAGCCCGGTAGCGGTAGTGCACCACTCCTGGGTCGACCTCGCGCCCGTCGTAGTGCAGGGTCTGCCCTGCGGGGCAGGTGTAGCAGTCCGTCTGCGGATCGTAGACGAAGGCTTCGGGGAAGAACGTCGGGTCGATGCCGCGGCGCTTGAGCTGTCCCTGGCTCTGCGCCTTGCCGTCGCCCATGGAACCGTAGAAGTCGATGTCCCGCTCTGCGCTCGCCTCGATGGTCGCCCGATTGGTGAAGCCGGCGTCGGCAACGACCTCGGCCGGCATCTGTCCCAGTTGCTCCTCCACCCGGTCCATGGCCGGCATGAGCTGGCCGCTGTCGCCGCATTCGGTCGTGACTCCCGCCGCCGCGATCGCTCCGGCCTTCGCATCGGTGGTCACCTGTACGTTGAAGCTCGGCGCATAGCCGCCGTCGCCCTGTTTCATGATTCGCGCTTCCGGGTCGGTGGTGCTCACCCGCACCGTGCGCGCTTCCCGACCGTACCCCGCTGCCTGCTGCAGCTCCCGCAGCTCCGAGACCGCCAGCTCCAGGCGCTCCAGCCGTTCCCGGGCAGCACGCTCGCGAGCACTGCGGCGGCGCGCGGACAGCTCCGGGTCGTTCTCCTCGGCGGCCAAGGCCTGCACGTGCTCGCGGGCCTCCTCCAGGCAGACCGCCAGCTTCTCTTCGCTGCGGAAGGTATCCACGCCGGCACAGGCCCGCACCTTGGTGCCGTCATGCACCACCCGTTCCAGGGTCAGCAAGTCCTCCGCACGCAGGATGCCCAGGACCTCGATGCACAGGCCGTCCAGCGCCTCGCGGTTGGCGACGCGGAAGCTCGACAGGGTATGGTGGTTGATCTCCTCCAAGGCGGCGAGCCACTGGAAGCCGGGGTGATAGGCCATCAGCCGCTCGATCTCCCGCGCCGAGGTGATGCCCCGGCTGTAGGCATAGATCCAGATGGCCACCAGCAGGCGCGGATCCCACGGGGTGCGGCCCGCCGTGCCCTTTCGCGCCGCGATCGGTTCATAGAACGCACTGAGGTCCACGCTGCCGGTCACCTCCCAGATCGCCCGCACCGCATGGTCGCTGTCCACCAGCTTCTCAATGTCCAGGACGCGGAACTGCATCTGCTCGCGGTCAATCCGGCGTACGCGCGGCGCCGCAGGCGGCAGCTTGGGCGACCCGCTGTCCGCAACGGGGCCAGCCGCGCCGAGCGCCAGTCCCAGTCCCGGCTGAACCGCGCCTGCCGTCTGCCTCTCGCACTGCGCGCTATCCATCGCACCACTCCTGACCGTCGCCCCGACCACTCTCCACTGAAACCATACTATATATACATAACTAATTTAATACAAACATATTACGCATTTTTTCACAGCTTCTCA
>CAILKC010000189.1 GCA_903834675.1 uncultured Victivallales bacterium
CATCGAGAATAACGGCAGCAAGGTCTTTCTCCTCACGGTGGAGAACTTTCCCAGACTCGAGTTCAGGTTCGGCAAAGAGGGCAGCCCCATGCATAACCTCCTGAATCTGACCGGATACCCCTATATCACCCCGCAAGGGAAACCCGACACTAACGACCAGATGGGCTCCTACTCGGGCGCCTATAACATCCCCTCCAATATCGCCGGCGGCACCGGTACGGCGCAGCCGTTCACGACGCCGGGCACAGGAGTCGGGCAGCAGTACCATGACACCCGCCACTGGACCGGCCTGGTGCGGGCGACGGTCGCCGGCAAAGGCCAGGTCACTCTTCATTACGAGGTCGACTGGGTCGCCAACGACACCATCGACTTCAGGCCCGGGGACCTGGGCATTCCCATTCAGCACGCGCTCACCGTGCCCATGGCCTTCCTGGAAGCCGCTGGGCGAGCCTTCGACGTGCCGTTCCACGTTCAGTACAAGGACGAACGCTTCGCGCCGCAGACCTTCACCATCGAGGAGGGCCAGCCCCCCGAGTGTCCGGATGCGGAGCGGCCCCCCAAGCCCGACAAGCCCGGCGGGCAAGGCGGCACCTCGAGCAATGAAGCGACGGACCCCAATGAGCTGGTGGGACCGGCAGGCTTCGGGCCGCAGGGATTCGTGCAGGCGCAGCAGGTATTTCCGTACACCATCCACTTCGAGAACGTGGCCACGGCGAGCGCCCCGGCGCAGCAGGTGGTAGTCACCGACGCGCTCGACCCCAATCTGGATGGGGCCACCTTCCAGCTCACCCAGATTGGCTTCAACGACGTGGTCATCGAGGTGCCCGCCGGACTGCAGGAGTACACGACCCAAGTCAACGTGGGCACCGACTTGAACCCGGTCAAGGTCAGCGTCAGCTTCGATCCCGCGACCGGCTTGATCACCTGGGACCTGCTGTCGGTTGACCCGCTGACTGGCCTGCTGGTGGAGGACCCGCTGGCCGGCTTCCTGCCGCCCAACCTCAGGGCTCCGGCCGGCGAGGGCTACGTCTCGTTCACCGTCCGGCCGAAGGCGGGGTTGCCCTCGGGGACGCGGATCAGCAACCAGGCCAGCATCGTCTTTGACGTCAATGCGCCGATCCTGACCAACACCGTGCTGAACACCCTCGATGTCGGGGTGCCGGTGGGCGCGGTGACCGCGTTGCCGGTCTACTCGCCGTACCCGGACTTCACCGTGAGCTGGACGGGGACCGACGACCCGGGTGGCTCGGGCGTCGCCTCGTACGATGTCTTCGTGGCCGAGGACGGCGGCCCCTTCACCGCCTGGCTCAGTCGCAGCCCGGCAGCCAGCGCCGTGTTTCCGGGCCGGCGTGGGCATAGCTACGCTTTCTATGCGGTGGCGCGCGACGGGGTGGAGCACACCGAGGTGCAGGCTGAGCCTCTGGCTGAAGCTCAGACGCGGGTGCTGATGATCTATGATGACGTGGACCGCGACGGTCTGCCGGACTGGTTCGAGGCAGTGATCATCAACGCCGACCCGGGCGACGCCATCGTGGACTTTACCGACGTGCAGCCGGGGGGTGACTTCGAGACCGTACCGCCCCACGGCGCGTCCCTGGCCGTAGTGGGCGCGGTAGGCGTGGCCTCTGGCGGCGGTCTGTGGGACCTCACCGGTGAGTACGCCACGCCCACGAAAGGGAATCGGCTGACCCTGGACCTGCTGCACGACACCAAGGGCAAGCTCTCCGGCACCGCGACCTACACCCTGGCGGAAGGGCCCGTCGTCTCCATGCCCATCCGCGGCAACGTCAAGGGCTCCAGCGGCAGCCTCACCATGGTCGGCACCCTGCGGGGCAGCTCTCCGAGCCGCGCGCTCAGCGTCTCTCTGCGGCTGGGCCTGACCCTGGACGCCAGCCGACGCAAACTCACCGGGCCGCTGTCCGGCAGCATTCGAACCAGCACGGGAACCACAACGGTCAACGATACGGTCAGCTTCGACCTCGAAGGCAACATGAAGGGCACTTGGACGCTGGAGTTCCAGCTCGAACCGAGCGGGCGGGCGATCACCGGCAGCGCCAGACTGACGCTCTCCAATGACGTGAGCCACTCCTTCCTGGTCAGGGGAAGGAGTGTCGGTCAGAGGGCGCTACTGAGCCTGGCGGGTGCCCCAACCGATCCGGCCGCCAAGGCCATCGCAATCCGCACCACGGTCACCCCCATGGTGGGCGGTTGGGCCCGGCTGGAAGCTCTGCTGGGCAGCGGCTACGGGCAGGTCCTGCGACGCTGAGCCGCCGTCTGGAGGGCGAGTGGTCCGCCGCACCGGACGCGAAGGCGCCCGCGAGCCGTTCGCTTCCGGTTGGCCGCGAGGCGCGGCCACGGCTCAGCGGGACCTGCGTCCCTGGGGAGCTTCGCAGTCCACCACCCCGCGACTATCAGCAATATGAAGCTAAAAGTCGAGGGTTGACCCCGTTACTTCGCCACGGGCACGAAGGCGAGGAAATCGAAGGCGAGGCCATCGTTCAGGTTGACCATGCGGAGGAGATGTTTTCCTTTGGCCAGGCGGAGGGGGAGTTCCTGGTTGCCTTTGTCTCGCAGGGACACATAGACCCAGTCCGTGGGCGTCATCCCGAAGCCCCCGGACGGCGGGAAGGCGAGCGCTTCCGCCTCCGGGCAGGGGACGTTGCCGTCAACCAGGAGTTGCCGGCGGGTCCCCTCGCTGTCGGTGGCGTAATGGAAGCGCAGCGCGTACATCCCGTCCGCCGGTATCTCGACTTCCCATTCCAGCCAATGGCCGACGTCGGTGTGCCAATAGCTGACGATCTTGTCCCAGGCGCCTTCGCGATCATTGAACACCTGGCATTCGCCCTTGCCTTGGGCCTTGAAATTCTCCGCCTGTACGACCGTCACGCCCTCGTTCAACCAGGCCGGCTTCTTGAACGGGCCCGCGGCGGCGCCGTTGGCGCTCGCCGGGACCGTGCTCCAGGGAAGGCCCAGGGCCTGCATGTCGGCCAACACCCGCGGGCCACCGCGGTAGTAGGAACCGCTGCCATAGTCCGAACCGCGTTCGCCGTACGGCAGCGCCTTGGTCAGCGGATGCTCGAAGCGTTTGTCGCCGGTCCACAGGTAGGCGCGGGCAATGCCTTCCACCATGTAGGGGATGGTGCCCCGGCTGTACTTCATCTTCGGGCATGAGGTATAGCGGAACCCCGCCACGTCCTCCGAATAGCATTCGTCCAGGAGGTAGCGCGCGCCCGCAATCAACGCTTCCTTCGCCTCAGGCTCGCCCGTCATCTCGTGGTAGTACTTGATGCCGGACAAGAGCAGCGCGATCATGAAATTGGCCTCGCCGCGGTGCCGGGGCTCGCAATGGCAATGCCCGGGGACCAGCATCCGGCTCCAGCCACCAACCTGCTGCGTGCGCCCTGGCTCGACCTGGTAGTCCGGCAGGGGGCGCGGCACCTTTTCCTGGTAGGTGTAGACCGTGCGCATGATGAGTTTTGCGGCATTGAGGTAGGCCGGGTCATAGGTGGCGGAATAGGCGGCGGCGTCCATGATCAGGCGCCAGGCTGGATTGCGCAGTTCCCCGGCGAGGTGGTAGTAGTTGGCATGGCCCGTGGTCACATGGTAATCCGCGGTGCCCAGCCCCGCGCTCCAGGCGTCTTCCTCGCCCGAGAGGAAGTACTGCCACAAGTGCCCCTCGCACCAGGAATGGGTGGCGCTGCCGCCGCCGCTGTCCCAGGCATCCGCGCCCTTGGGAGACTTGCCGTAGTATCCACCATTGTGTCCGAGCTGGTGGATGTAGACGCGGCCCACCGGCTCCTTCCCCGGAACCCAGTTCTCGATATCGACATCGCGGTTGTGCTTCTCCGCCTCGGTGGCCAGATGGTAGGCTTCCTCGTTGCCGGAACGGACGTACTCCAGGAGGAACGCTGCGGGGTTGTCATACTCGCCGTTCCCCCAATGAACCCCGCGCTCGCCGAACCAGTCGCCGAAATTCAGCATCCCGTAGTCGCCGCGTTTCTCGCGGGTTGGGCGATATGCCGCCAGGTTCCGGTCGACATTCTTTTCATAGCCACCAAACAGCGCCTCGTTGCGAGGGGCGATGGAGTAGAACGCGCCGGAACCGCAATACCAGGCTGCGGGCGCGGTCGCCAGCAACGGCCTCTGGAAGGCGTTGGCGGCCGCCTGAGCGGCGCCTGCGTCCGCTACCGTCCCCAGGAGGACCTCGTGCGTCTTGCGCAGGCCGCGGCGGAACTTGTAGTGCCCTTCGCGCAGGTAGAAGTAGTACTTGGTGCTGTTGACATCAAAGGGGAAACTGTCGTAGTAGCCTGCCTCGAAATCCGGGCAGAGGTCGAGCTTGACGCTGTCCGCCCCGACTCGGAAGCCCTTCGGGTAGAGCTCCCAGAACTGGCGCAGGACGATCAGGTCGTTGCCGCTGCGGAACTGGCCGCTGAAGCGTCCGTCCAGCGGTTCCCCGCCATTCAGCACGTACTGTTTGAACTCGCGCTGATAGAGATTGTCTGCCGCCTTCAGCTCGAGGCTCTTGCCATCCTTGAGTTCCGCCTGCCAGGCCTGGCCGGCGAGAGGGATGTCAAGATAGATCTCCTCGAAGTTGCTGTGCGTCGCCTTCCCCTGCACCAGGAAGCTGTGGGACAGCTTCACCAACGGCGAGCCCGACCAGAATTCGTAGCGTGCCATGACCGTCAGCGCCGGCGCCCCGTCCGCGCCAGTGAATTCCACCACGGTCTTGACCTGGGCGTATTCCTGACCATTGTCGCAGATCGTGATCGTCGCGGCTCCCGTGCCGGTGGCCATGGCCTCCCCGCCGCTGGTACGAGCATAGGTGCGCACCGGCTTGCCCGCGGCCAGCAGCAGTTCGCCCTGCGGCGTGATCTGGAAGCGCGCGGCGCCAGTGTCGATGATCACGCCCTGCGGGTTGCCGTCCAACCGCGCCAGCTTCTGCCCCTCCCAAACCGTGGCCTGCACCTCGGCGCCGTATTCCAGTTCATAGTTGACTTTGGCTTGCGCGGGGCAATCGGCCACGAAGGTCACCAGCACCCACTTGACGCTGTAATCCGGCCAGTAGGCGGTCTCGCGAATCTCCGCCCGCCGCGGCTGGCCATCGGCCAAGAGCCGGACATTTCGCGCCGAACCCAACCTCCCCTGGGGGAAGGGGATGCCACTGCGTACGAGCCAGCGCTGGGCCGGGGTCGGATGCGGATTGTTCAACCCCAGCGGGATCCGCTCACTCCCCGCCACGCTTGGCGGAACGGGGGGGCGCACCGGCGTGAAACGGAGGGTCTCACTGTAGACCGGCTTGCCCTGCAGGTCCCGGCCAACCGCCCGGGCCTGGTACTCCCTGCCCTGGTCCAGCCCCTGCAACAGCGCTCGGTGCAGCAGCCTGGTGCCCGGAGACTCAGAGGCCAGGGCGAAGTCACCGATCCCGTACTCCAGCCGCGTCGGCGCCGGATTCTCGCTGATCCAGGAGAAGCGCACCTCCCCTGATCCATCCGGGGCCACCCGGAAAGCCAGGCAGTCAACCTTGCAGGACTGCTCCCTCGGTGGAGGTGGTTCGGGCATGAACAACAGGTAGTGGATGGGCAGCGGCGCGGTCCCCGATAAGGCGACCAGTTCGACCAACTCCCCGCCCTTGAAGTCGATCGCCTCATCCAGCCAGTAGAACCAGTAGTTGTTGTTGGCGGCGTTGATGGCTGCCAAGCCCTTCTCCACCCCGTCGACACGAATCCCAACCCGCGCTCCCGTCCGGTCGAAGATCATGAAGCCGGCGTGGAACTTCCCTTTGGGCGCGGGGCAGGCCGCCGTCGCCTCCGGGCGCAGGGGCTTGATGTGGCCATACTCGAGGGTCGTGTAGTAATCGATGTCGAAGCCGCTCAACTCCAGCTTGTCATACTCGATCGCGACCGTGGTCGGGGCGCTCAACAGGGGCCGGATGACATCCAGACCATAGGCGCGGCTGACCCCGCCGAGCGCTTGCCAGCCCTCGGTCTGTCGCGCCATCTTGGTCCCCGCTTGCAGCGCCAAGTCCTTGACCTTCACCCGCGGGCTGGTGTCGCTCATCGGCGGGTTGGGGGTGCCCGCGGTGTGGGTGAGCATGAAGACCCCGAATTCCGCCCCGGCCGGAGTGGCTTTGATCGGCAGGTCGGCGCAGAGATAGAGGCAGTTGCCACTCACCGCATAGCGCAGCTTGCCGTCGCCGCAAGCCGAGGCCTCCACCCCGAACAGGCTGAGCGAGGCTGTTCCGGCGGAGACGACCAGCATGACATCGCAGCCGGTGATGCTCTCCTTCTCGCCCATCTGCCGCCCCGTCTTCTGGTCATTGTCCACATCCAGGTAGAGGATGTTGGTACTTGTGGCCACCGGCGGTGGCCCGGCGAAGGTGACGCGGAACAGGTAACGGTCTTCGGCGACATGGCAGGCCGCCACCTCCAGAATGTCCATGCCTGCCACGTAGGACGCCTCGGCCCGGCGCTTCTCCGGGAGAGGGCTGCTGGTGATGACCGGCACAAAGACAGCGGCGCTCTTCGGATCCGTGCGGAAGTTACGCTCGACGCGGTTGCTGAGGCCATCGCCATCCTGGTCGAGGTCAAGTTCGAGGTCTTCCGGCGGGCTGATCTTGAAGCGGTGGATGACCGCCTTACGGGTGGTGTCCTTCATCGCCGGAACGGGCTTCTCGGGCGTGGTCAGCGAAGCGCATTCAGCCTCCATGGCGAAGGATACCGTGTTCCGCACCGGCTCGACCGGCAAGCAGAGCACGAAGTAGAGCGACTTGCCCTTGCGGAACCAGGGAATCTCCTGCGAACCGCCGTCAGTGCCATCCGCCTTCCAGTTCTGGACGCTGGCTTTCCCCTGCTTGAGAGACAGCTCCAGATCCGCGCCGCGCCGGGGCGAGGAGGCGTCGTCGGGCTGGTTGCCGGTAGCCTCATTCCGGTCGGTGTCGAGAGCGAGGGAAAAGAGGCTATTCTCGACCGCCGGGACGTCCCCAAAGCTGACTTGCCAGAGGAAGTACTGGCCGGAGAGGTGTGCCAGGTAGACGTCGTAGATGTCCATGCCCGGCTCGTAGGTGATCTTGCGGGAGAACATCTCGTTCTCTCGCCCGTCCACCAAGATCAGGGTGGTGTCGGGCAACTTCCCCTCCGCTTTGGCCAGCAGCGCCGCCAGCGTCCCAGCGTCCGCTTGCGCGAACACCCGGACAGCGCCAAGACAGAGCCACGCCGCCAACACCCGCATCGATCTGGATTGCGCTGCCATGTCCCTGGTCTCCCGTGAAATTAGCGGGCGGGGCTTCCCACCGCAGGTTTCCGCGCTGGCCCCTGTGGTTCTGCAAGCGCCTCTACCATCAGGACAGACCGCGGAATGTCAAGAAGAGCGGCGACGACCGCCGGGCGGTTTCAAGAGACCGCCCCCCGCTGGATCCAGCAGGCGTCTGCCATGACCCCGCTCGCCGCCCTGGAGCCCGCGCTGCCCAGCCCGTTTCGGGCGGGTTCGCGGTACCCCTCTGTCGCCCTGGAGCCCGCGCTGCCCAGCCCGTTTCGGGCGGGTTCGCGGTATCCGCTGTCTGCAAGACCCCCATGTACGGCGGAAGCCCCGGCAGTGCCGGTGCGGACCGCCGACTCCAAGGCGCCCAGCGCCCGGAATAAGAAACCGCCCTCCGGCGGTTGGCGAGTCGCCGCCGCGGTCACTTCCGGCGCGCCACGCAGCAGATTTCACGGCGATTCGAGGGCAGGTGGGTAGCGCGGACAGCGTCGAAGCCCAGGCGCCGAACGCGCTCAAGGAGGGCCGGGATCTCAGCGATGATACGCGGATCGTTGAGCTTCAGGGTGAAGACGGCGCCACGCAGATCCTTCCGCAGGCGCGGCAAGAGGCGCTGGATGGCGTGCAGGGCGACCTGTGGAGCGAGGTTGACATCGAGCAGCAGCCAGTCAAGGCGCGGCGGCAGATCCTCCCAGCGCAGTTCGCTGACCCTGATGGGCAGATGGTGAATCCGGGCCCCGGCGGGACCGCGGTACTCGAGCACTCCGGGGCCCATCGCCGCCGGGTCAACCCCCCACACGGTCACGCCGCGCCGGGCCAGCGCCAGGGCGGCGCCACCAGGGGAACTGCCGACCTCGAGAGCCACGTGTCCCGGGCCCACCTCGAGCCCGGCCCAGACGATCGCTTCTTCGATCTTGGCGAAGGCCCGCGACGGCGATTCGGGGGGCACCTCGATGGTCGGCTGACCCCCGGGCACCACCCAGCGACCGGCAGCGTGCTGGTGCAAGCCCACCAGAAACGGTTCGCCGGGCGCCGTGATCACATCGCCGACCAGATCGCCTATCCGCGGCTGCGTTGTGGCGCCGAAGCGGCCGGTTGCGAGTAGCTCGTCGCGGACGCGAAGGACCTCGGCGGCCGCGCCGACGGCGGCGGGATCACGCGCGAAAACGTGCAGCCGCAGCTCGCTTGAGTCCGGACCGGACTCCGCGCCCAGCAGCGCCGTCACCTCCGCCGCGGTGGTGGCCCGGCCCAGCGAGGCGCCCCACACTCGGGCGAAGACCGCGCCGAGGTCGATGGCCGCGCTGGTCGCGGTGTCACTCACCCAGGTCACCAGCCCTGGACGCGCAAACGCCGGCCGAAACCCGGGCTGAGTGCGCGCGACTTCTCCTTTGAGCAGGCGCTCGGAGCCGACCTGACAGCAGGCGAAAGCGTGAAGGGACATGGCATTCGCCCAGGATGATAGGGGCTTGCTTTCCGACCGACCGGTAGAGAATCGCGGCGAGACGATAGCCCCGGAGCGAGTGGACGCAAGGCGTTGGCCTCATGAGGGGCGCAAGTCAGCTCCGTAGGGGTTTGCTGGTATGAGAACCGCGGAATGCCGAATGACCCATGACGAATGGCAGAATCCCCTGCCAGGGCACCGCAGTTCTTTGGCTTGTATGAGACTTGCCGCAACCTCGTATGACACCAGGCGCTTCCCATTCCGCCCCTCGTCCGCCGCGGCAGACGAAGGGCGTTGGAGGGCGCCGCTGCGTCGGCGCCGCGGCGGCCACGCAGGGCCGCCCTCCAGGCGATCCG
>CAILKC010000190.1 GCA_903834675.1 uncultured Victivallales bacterium
CCCAACGGGGTTGCGTCTTGGCACCCTGACCCAACCCCGCTGGGGTAGACTGGGTTTGCTGCCTTGCTCACCCAGGGTAGGCCGACGCCGCGGCCAACCCTGGGCTTGGGTACGCAGCCCCGTTGGGGCAGGATACGCAGATGCACCTGAGTAGCTACTGCTGCGGCACTATGGGCCGAAGCGCTCGATGAAGCCCGGCGCCACCGCCGGGAGGACTGACGCGTCTACCTGGCCGTAGCAGAGGGGAACAGATGGTCTTGAACAGAACCGAGGGAGTGGGCTTCGGGAACGCGACGGCGACGGGACTGCGCTGGTTTGGCGCTGCCTTCGCGTGGTTTCCTTACCCGACGTCCGGTCTCCCGGATTCCGACTGAGCGGCGGAACGCTTGGCTCTGAGTGTTGCCCGGCAGTGTGCTCGAGCGCATCTCGGCGCAGCCCTCGGGCTCGGCTCAGGTTTCGCCGCCACTCTCACCATGGGCCGACCTGCTCCGAGGCGTTACTTCGCCCCCACCGCCGGCAGCGCCGAAGTCGGGGGGACGAACGCCCGCACGCCGCTGATGAACATCTGGTAGGGCTTCTTCGCCCCGTGCGTTTGCGCGCCCATGATCAGGTAGAAGTGCTGCTTCTTCGCCACCTCGGGCACACAGGGCCCCTCCGCACTCATCTGCTCCACGCCATCCACCCACCACGTTACCTTCTGCTGCAGCGGGTCGTAACTCGCACCGAAGGCATGCATTTGGCTGCGGTCGAGAGGAGTCTTGAGCACATGGTTGAGGTTCAGCACTCGTGCGTAGTCCGGGTTCCCGCGCCAGATGCCGGTCCAGCTGTGGACCGTTCCCGTCAGGCCCGGCCCGAAGCCACCCTCGTCGACGTCCAGTTCCATCCAGCGCTCGAAGCCCGGCGGATCTCCCTCATAGTGGTCTTCCTGCTTGCCGTTGTGCTCGGCGGGCATCAGCCAGACGGCGGGCCAGTAGTCGGGGTCGGTGCCCGATAGCCGCACCTCGAACTCGACGTAGAAGCCGTCCGAGCCCGGCAGCAGGGGGAGCTTGCCGCCGGAGAAATCGCGTGAGGTACTCACCAGGTCGCCCCCGAGACTGAGCGTGAGTACGCCGTTCGCCATCGTGTAATGATCCAGCGACGGGGCCTCCTGCGCATACCACTGGCCGCTGAACCACTTGTAGTCGCCGCTCTTGCCGGGCGCAATGTCCGCGACGGTGGGGCGCTCGTCAATGATGCACTTGGTGTAGCCCAGCGCCGCCGCGCCCGCCGGCACGGCGGGAGTCTTCCCTGCCTGAGCGAAAAGGCTCGATGCAAGGCAGGCAGCCAAAGGTAGTGCGGTGGCAAAACGCTTCATTTGCGCGTCTCCTATTCAGGGGAAATCAGTCAAGCGGGTTGGACTGACGAGCGAATTCCTCGAGGTTGCTCTGGCCGTCAGCGTCGGGATCGGCGGCGTCACCGGCGCTGGCGGGGTCCATGGCGCTGGCGCCGAAATGGGCCAGACGCCAGGAGCCGAGGTCGACCGCGGGCGGGGTGGCGGTCACGGTCAAGGTAAGCGTGGCGGAGGTGCGGCCGACGCTGTTGCCGGCGTCAACCACGATGCGGGTGCTGCCGGTCTCGGTCGGTGTGCCTGAGATCCTGCCCGAGGCCGGATCGACGGACAATCCAGGTGGCAGTGGCTCAGCGCTGCAGACGAGCGGGATCGTGCCCCCCGAGGACGCGATCAGGTAGCTGAACGGTGCCCCGACCTGGGCGCTGGCCGCGCTGGCACTGATGATCTGGTTGGGCGCCTTGGGGGCGGTGGTTACGAAGAGCATCTCGCTGGCACTGGCGATGCTCCCGGCCGCGTTCGACACGACGCAACGGAAGAGCGCATGGTGCTCGGTGACCGTGGCCGGCGGGGTCGTATAGGTCACGTCGGTGGCGCCTGGGATGTCCAGCATGTGCCCGGCGAAGGTCCCGCGTTGCCACTGGTAACGCAGCGGCGAGGCGCTCCAGGCGGAAACCAAGAACGTGGCCGATTGCCCGGCAAGCAGCCGCACTCGCGCCGGGTTGGCGATGATGATGGGTGCGCCCGGCGGACGCACCACGGCCAGCACCGCGGGGGGGCTGACTGCCGGGCCCGTGCCATCCGCGACCACGGCGCTGAAGACCGCGCCGCTGTCAAAGGGCACACTCACCGGCAGGGAGTAGGTGGCGTCGATCGCGCCCGGGATGTCGATGCCATTCCGCCGCCACTGGTAGCGCAACGGCGGGACGCCGGTAGCGCTGACGGTGAACTTGGCGGGCTGCCCGGCCGTCACCACCTGGCTCGCTGGCGGAACGCTGACTGCCGGCCCGGGAGGGGCCTCGGTCAGCGTCAGCGTCGCCGCGGCGCTGGTCGCGCTGCCCGCCGCGTTCCTGACCACAGCCCGCAGGGTGGTACCGTGGTCGGCAGGTGTGACCGCGGGGATCGTCAACCAACTCTCGGTGGCTCCTGGAATGTCCTCACCGTTCTTCTGCCACTGGTACGTCAGCGGACCTGCGCCCGTAACCACGACGCGGAAGCTTGCTGGCTGACCCGCGGGCTGGACATTGTCGACGGGCTGCGAGACCACCCTCGGCGGCCCCTGCGAAGGGCTGAGGAACTGACTGAAGAAGGCCCACAGGCCAGCGGTCACGTCGTAGCCGGTCTCGATCCCCGGCCGCGGGTACGTATGGCTCCCACCGACGAGGGTGACGAAGGCCACCTGGGTAGCGCCAGTTCCGCCCTGCCAGGTCGCCTGGCTGACCCGGCCGGGCAGTCGTGGTGACGACTCGTAGGTCGTGACCGGCACCGTATTCAGCAGGCCGTCGACGGCGCGCCACGCCTCGACGGTGTCCCTGACCATGGTGTAGGACACATTGCTGTCCGAGGTGCCTTGGAACACGATGATGGGCAGCGGTGCCGTAGGACGATTGGAGGTCAGCCCCATGAATTCATCGACGGAAGCTGCCGCCCGAAGCAGACTGGGCCTCTCGCAGGCATAGGCCAGGGACATATGGCCGCCTTTCGAGAGCCCTACGATGAAGGCGTCGCCGCCATTCTCCGCCGCGCGCACGCGCCTAATCACCTCCGTGATGTAGTCGAAGTCCTCGTAGCCGGAGACCCGCGGGTCGTCGTTGATCCACACCGTGCCGGGGGTTCCCGTCGAGTTGCCCGAGAACGAACAGGAGATCGCCAGGAAACCGGCCTGGTCGGCCTTGCGGTGGAACATCCCTGGCTTCCCGCCGTCCAGGGAGATGACCATGGGCACGGAAGCGGTTCTGGAGAGCCCGTCGGGCCGATAGACCCAGTAGAAGCGCTTCTGCTGCAGCGGGGCGCCCTGGGCATCCCGCGTGTTCAGCGTGAAGTCGACCCGGAGATCCGCAGCGGTCGCGGCGGGGGTTGCCGTCGGCGTGGTGACCATGATCCTGGACGCGACGCGGTTGCGGCCCGCGGCAAAGGCATACTCGACCGTGACCGAGGCGCCCACCTTGACGTCCGCGAGCGTCCTGGGCATGGCACCCTCGGTGATCGCCGTGCCGTTGGTGACGGTGAAGGTCAACTCACGCGCCACCAGCACGACGAGGGCACTGGCGTCCAGGTCGACCTTCCTGACGACGCCTGTCTTGGTCTGGGAGCCCCCTTCGGCGCCTGCCTCTGCAGCGGAGCCCGTCACGGCCATGCCCAAGGCCAACACCACGACCAGGCGTACCCCGAACTGCCGTCTCATCTTGTTCACTCCACGGTCCGCGGGGAACTTCACAGGCATCACCCTCGACAGGGTTGCCTACGCTATCGAGAGCGGACGGCCCATCCGGCTGGAAGGGCTGGCTGGGGATGGGGGCGGCTGAAGTGAGGGTGAGTTCAGCGCCGCTCGCGCAGATCTGGCCTAGGGTCGCGGAAATGGGGCTGTCTGCTGCTCTTCCGGCGGTTGCTGCCCCTGTTTCATCGTTCGACCATCTACGGACCCGTCGCGGTTGTAGTAGTAGGTTGTCTTCCCGCGCTCCACCGCACGTCCGGCGGAAGAACCTTTTTCATCGTAGAAGTTCGTGGTGTCGCCGCGTTCCACGGCTTTTCCGGCTTGGGCGCCCTTGGGGTTGCGGTAGGTGGTTGTGTCGCCCCTCTCAACGGCCCGCCCGGTGATTGCGCCCTTGGCGTCCTGGAACGTGGTCGTCTCGTTGTGCTTTACGGCCCGGCCAGCCAACGCCCCACTGGCGTCGTAGTAGCGGGTCGTGTTGCCGCGTTGGACCTCTCGCCCGTCTGACAAGCCCTTCTTGTTGTAGCGCTGAGTCTGGCCCTGGGCCGGTAGAACCGTGAGAACGACAATCCCGAAGAGCCATACCGTGTAATTCGTGGTAGTCACAGCGTTTTCCTCCATGTCATGGTTACAACTGCTACCATTATACCCGAACCGAGCCCTTAATGCAACCACTTAAAGGGCGCCCAGGGCGCATGTCAGCTCCGTAGGGGGTCGCTTGTCTGAGAACCGCAGAGGGTCGAATGACCAAAGACCCCTGACGAATGGCAGAATCCCCTGCCGGGGCACCGGCGTTCTCTGGCGGTCATGTCCGGCACCAACCGGGGATCCTGTTTGTATGAGACTTGCCGCAACCTCCTATGACACCAGGCGCTTCCCATTCCGTCCGGAGTCCGCCGCGGCGGACGATGGGCGTTGGAGGGCGCCGCTGCGTCGGCGCCGCGGCGGCCACGCAGGGCCGCCCTCCAGGCGATCCGGCGCGTCCCGGCCGGATCGGAATCG
>CAILKC010000191.1 GCA_903834675.1 uncultured Victivallales bacterium
ACTCATCTTCGTGCATGGGTATGGTCCTTATTATCTACCGACAGTGTAATTCACACACACAACCAGAAACGCACATCGCATCGCGCAGACGCAATCACCAGGCAACCATGGGAACGCCAGACTCCAGCGGAAGTGGGGCCAGCCAAGACAGATGAACTGCTGCTACTCCCGATTCGAGCGTAACTTCTCCGTTGTCCAGTGCTCATCCAGTATGCCCTGAAGTCGGCCAATGGCTCGCGCTAACCGAGGGCATCGATCATTGTTATTAGCCTCATCGTAGACACCTTCATCCGAATGCTCAGCGTAGGCAATAGCGTAGGCAAGATCCTCTAAGCGCGACACGCTGTTCGGCGTCACCTCGAACACGACGTCCACTACCTTGCCTGCCGTCATCTCAGCACCAGCCATGCGAAGCCACGACCTTACCTCGGAACTTAGAGGAATGTCTCCACGTAGACATATAGCCACCAGTCCATCACGCCGTACAGTGGCAAATATCCTGCACGCGGATGAATGGCTCCGGCCATGACTCTCAACCATATAGGTATCATCACCATGCGGGTCATTGACCGCCTTACCTAAAGGAGAACCGTAAACTCTGGCTAGACAATCCTTCAGCTTCTGCATACTTTCTTTCTCCATTCTTTCCAACCAACTGTTTAGCGGGCTTCGTACCTTGACGCCTCCAAGCACCCGGGGGCTTGGCCTGCGAACCCATCATCCCAGCCGTGCTATCGGGCACACGGTCCCAGCGATGCATCATGCCTGCACAGTGGCGAACACCCGAAGTCAACTAGGCGAGTGGACACACTGTCCGTCACAGCAGTGCGAGCCATGCAGGAAAGCGCTTTGAGGACCGACGTGTAACTGCGGGAGCTTCTCAGGCTGCAGTTGCCGGTAATGTCACCAGTAGCGCTCTGGCAGTGTTGGTCATCATCATCATCGCAGTAACCGCTGACCGAATCCACCCAGACCTCTCCATCGCCCTGACCCAGAAGTTCCTCTGCCATGGCGTAGTACAGGTCGAGGTATGGGTCGCAGTCCGTGTCGACAAGCATCATGGCAAAGGCGTAACAGCCGCCGAAAGCACACTCTCCGCCCTTCTTGACCCAGACGTAGTGTGACTCAACGCCCTTCTGCTTCATGTAGTCAGAGAGTTGGGTGCTGAACGCAGTAATGGGACAGTCTTCATGGCTGCCAGAGTCGAATGCAGTCGGCTCGAACCTAATGTCCCACTCCACGACGCGGAACATGCCATAGCGGTCCATCATACAGCGCATTCGCCGGCGCAAGCTATCCAGGATCTCAGAACGGGAGCAGTGACCAGGCTTCTTTCTGATGGGCAATCCTTTGTGGTCTTGCTCGTAAGTGGTTTCAACAATCATGCAGTTCTCCTTGACGTAACGTTGCTGTGCGATCGGCGACTCGATACACACTATGTGACGAGTATTTGAAAAATAACTTTATGCGTAACAGGAGAGGGCAGATCATCACGGACTTTGAGGGATGACGGCAACGACCGTGTATCGGGGCGTGACCAGTCTTGATTCGGTCGGCAGCGTTGCGGTCATATAGAGTCACCCGTATATTCGTGCCATGTGTCCTGTATGCCCTGCCAATACTACCTGCCAACTGGCAGCGAGGACTCCAGCATGACCACTCCGAAGAAGCCCAAGGCCCCAAAGGCTACGCCCGCCACTCAGGCGACGCCCCCAACGTATGAGTTCCACCCCTATGCTGACCTCCTGCCCAAGATGTCGAAGCACGAGTTCCAGGACCTGAAGAAGGGCATACAGGCGAGTGGCCAGCAGGAGCCCATCACGCTGTACCAAGGCAAGGTCCTCGATGGTCGGCACCGGCTCAGAGCGTGTCAGGAACTGGGGATCGAGCCGAAGTTTAAGGTGGCTGAACTCGCTGACGACCAAGCCGCACTGGACTTCGTGATCGCACGCAACCTCCAACGCCGGAACCTGACTGCCTCACAGAAGGCGGTCGTGGCACTGAGGGCGTTGCCTCTCATCAGGAAGGAAGTGCAGGACGCGCGCGTCCAGAAGATCCGAGACGCTATTGCTGCGAAGACGTTGGATGGAGAGGGAGCAAATTTGCCCTCATCTGAGGACACAGGGGTGCGTCGGGGACGGAAGAAGACGGTTAAGACCACCTCGATCGTCGGTGACCTGTTCGGGGTGTCTGCTACCTATGTTCGCTACGCCGAAGCCCTGGAGAAGAAGGATAGGAAGCTGCTGGATCAGGTGATCAATGACGGCAGGCGTCTCTATGACCTGTACAAGGAAGAGTGTCCTGACCTGGCGAAAGGCAAGCCAAAGCGTGGACCGAAGGCCAACCCGATCCGCACAGGGCTGAAGCACCTGATCCGCCTGGTAGAGAAGAGCCATGACCTGCCCGCCGTGCGGAAGAAGCTCCAAGAGACCCTGACGGACTTGGATCAAGCACAGAAGAGCATAGGGGCCGCGAAGGGATAGCCGGATGTCAGCGCGGTAGTTGCAGTGCCGCACTGGATTGGGCACTGGGCATAGGGGAGCGTGCTGTGAGAGGGGTTCAGCGCCCTCTCGTTTGCCAGTCGTGGCTGGACCTGGTGGGATGCGTGGGGCCAGGTTGCACGTCTTGCCCGGGGTGGCGACATCTGCCAGGTTCCCGGTGGTACAACCCTGCCCAGATCCTACGCGCTTGATGCGCTCCGTCACAGTTGCGAGCAGCCGTAGTTTTTCACGTGGAGCGGAGGGTGCTTGCTCGATGTCTTGGCGAGGTAGCTGGTCCAGTAGAAACACTGGCGAACTGCCTCAGTGTCATTCCGGTGGAGCATCGTCCCACCGTAGAGCAGAGATGCTCGGTGGTTCTCCCGGCAGTCGTAGACCAACCCCTGCCTACCGGGAACCCCCAACGCGAGTGCCCAGAGCCTTTCCGCATCGCCCAGGTGACCCTCGATGCACCGAGTCTTCCGCCCGTCCAAGAGGAGAAGGACGTGGCCGTGGGGGTTAGGTGCATTATCTGATCTTTCCCGCGCCCACACGTAGTGAAAGTCAATGCCGTCCCGCCTGAGGTGGGCTGTGAAGCTGTTCATGAACCTCTGCATGCACTGGTTATCGTTGGGATACTGCCTGTCTGGGGGATACCTCAGATCTAAACGGATCACGAGTACCCGACTATGGTTTTCGACCATGTTGAATAATCGCTCATACAGCCTGTCGAGTATATCAGTGCGGAGAGCAAGTCCGGGGCCAGCTTGAACACGTAGGCCTTCGTAGATGGGTTCCTCGATGGTGCCGTAGGTTGCCATGGCGAGACTCCTTGCGATTAGGGGTGGTGGCCAAATGCAGGGGACGTATACAATTGCGATGCGAAGTGAAAGATAACTCGTCTGTTGGTGCCATGACTGCCGTTGCCTCTCGGACAGTTCGTGGCTGGTCGATAGGGGGGATGTCAGGCCAGGTGAAGGTCAGGAGCGGGGTGGCGGGGTGCTATATGTCCAGCCCGTCGATCTCGGGGACCATCGGTGTCATGCGTCTGACCAGGTCCGCATCTCAGCACGTGGGCAACCAGGTGTGGGCATGTCAGCCTGTGGTCTTGCGAGAACGTATGGCGTACGTGGATCTTGGCTGGGCTTTGGGAAGTAGCCCAGTCTTGTGCCGGTCAGGTTCACGGGTTCCGCGGAGCCCAAACGCACCGGTCGTCTTGGTGGTTCTGGCCGCATCGGTACGCTGCTACTGTCACGCGCTTGTCTGAGAGTGTCATGGGCGTTTGCCGTCTCTCCAGGTGGTGTGACTATGCTATGGCGGTGTCTATGGGGTTCTCGTTGGTTGCCAAAGGGATATGGCATAGGGGAGATGGGGTAATAGGCTACTATAAAGATATGCACCGGTACAGGAGCGGGGAATGCCACAGGGATGCAAGCAGTTCTGCAGGCACCTCGTGTGTAGCAGGGGTGTCTTGTCCGTCAGACATCTTCCAGCGAAGACGTTAGCTATTGTCCACGCCCGGGAAGGGACGAGGAAGGCAGTTGGGGGATAGTCGATATTTCGTAGCACATAGTATGGTGAGGTTTGAAGCGCCTTCAGGAACCTGCCTTTTGCAGGTATGTAGAAGTCTGTAATTATATATGTAAAATATTACATAGCAATGACATCCTGTGCGTCCAGTACAAGCGCACAGGAGAACAATAGCTATGCAAACATGCACCAGGCCAAAGACCGTATCGCCAAGAGTCGTATCGCTGATTTCCAAGCTGCTCAGGCCGTTGGCCGAGGAGGGCGTTCTCACACTGGACGAACTCCAGACAATAGTCGCCAACCTACGGCATTTGGCAGCCCATGGAACGATGCTTCCGGCGGTCATGCCGAAGCTTTTGACTCAAGAAGAGGCCGCGGAGATGCTGGCTATTAGTCTCAGCAATTTCAAGAAAATGGAACATGAAGGAAGGCTGATACTTAGGAGACGTATGATAGGGAGTTCAGTACGCTACCGCAACACGGATGTGATCGCCCTGATTCTGGCTCAGGACGAGACGACGGCCGAGCCGGACTTGGCTGGTGCGTCCCAGGGTTGAGATGCTCTGCCGGCGATGGCTGCGTGGGGTCGGTACAGCATCAACGCTTTCCTCCAGAAGCAGGCATGCATGCAGAGGTGCACGTGGCCCCACATCTGCAACGGAATTTGGGGACAAGACCAGGCATTACAGGCCGCATTCTCGTCGCATTCGGCGTGGTGACCAAGACTGCTGACTGCCCGAAGTGCAGCGATGCCGATCGTAGCCTGCCAACGGGAGGCGGCCACGGGGGCGTTGCAGTGTCGTCCCTGTTTGAGTTCGCGTTCGCCTGGTATTCAGCCTGGCACCGGAGGCGGAGCAGACGGAGCTGGCGGGGTGTTCCGTTTCGGTTTCCGCCTGCTCGGATCAAGCTTATTCAGCCAACGAACCACGGTTCGCCTAGAGAGGCCGGTCATCTTGATGACTTCGACGTCCGAATTGCCTTCTGCGTGCAGGCGGACGACCTTCGCCTTATCTTCGCAACGCTGCTTCGCCTTCCAATCTGCCGACTCGATCGCGTTGCACTTCGTCTGGACGCGCTCAGCGGGCACACCAAGTTTCCTCGCGATGTCGGTGACCGCCATGCCATTCCCATGCAGGCTGGCGACCTGCCTCAGCCTGATCTCTTCGGTGAGCCTCCTGATGGTCCCGGCACTGGTCTTCAGTTCGCTCGCGATGTCCTCGGGTGACTTGCCTTCCATGAATGGAGCGGCCATCTCGATCCTCTCGATCCAGGCCTTGTCGATGATGCGCCGCACCGAGGTCGGCGACATCAGGAGATCCGCAGCGATGGCACTTGGGTGCTCGCGCGTCGCGCGTTCGATAATGCTGTCGTTCCGGGCGCGCTGGCTGGCCTTCCGGCCCTCGCGTGAAGCCTTCCAGTTAGGGTGGTCTTTCCGGCCAGGGATCCCATAGACCCATTGGACTGAAACACCCAACTCGTGCGCAACGTCCTTGGCACCCCTGTCCGATAGCATAGACAATGCCGCCTGCATAAGGGCATCCCGCTGCAGCCCCTTCCGGTAGCCCCTCTTGCGGGGCGCTTCGCCCGGGGCGGTCGCGCCGGGAGGACTCCCCCCTCCAGCCTTGTCTGGAACCAGGCCGCAGTATGGAGGACTGCTGCTGGGGCTGATCACCGCAGTGAGGATCTGCTTTGCCACACCGTAGATATCGCGGCCCTTCTCCACCTCAATCTTCATATACAGAGCGCCGTTCTCAGGCTGTACTTCCCCGTCCACGGGGTTCGCCGAGGCCGTGAGCGCACTTGCGGCAGACGGCTTGCCCGTCCGATGGCTGGCGAGACTCTCGTCGGCCTCTGCCGGCGACCAAGGCCGGAGGTGGATAACGTTGTCCACTGCGTTCGTCGTGGCGCTTGTGCCGCGCTGGTCGCCCTTCTTGTTTTCGTGATGCACCAGCAGCACGGCGCAGCCCTTGCCCTTCTCCTTGAGGCAGTCGATCCAGACGTGGATATCCTCCCAGGCCCTGGCACTGTCATCGTGCTGCGTGAAGGCGGTCAGGTTGTCGAGTATGACCAGCGACACTCCCGTCCTCTCGACAAAGTCAAGCGTGTCCTTCTTGAAGGTGTCGATGTCTGCCTGCGACCGCTTCCTGGAGATGTAGAAGATGTTCCGCAGGCGGTCCCGCCGCAGCGTCCTGCCGTCGAACCGCATCCTGGAGACCAGCCGCATGCGATTTCGCACCGAGTCCTCGTCCATTTCTGAGTCGATGTAGAGAACCTTCAGCGGTTTCTTTGCTTTCCACCTGCCGAAAAGCGTTGCACCCTGGGCAATTGTAACGCCAACGCAGAGCGCGAACCATGTCTTGCCAACGCTCGTCCAGGCGTAGACGAGCGTCGTTGACCTCTCGTGGATGATGGGTTCCAGCAGGAACCCTCGGTCCCGACCCGCCCCCTCAGCCAGATCCTGCATCGTTCTGGGCGTGAATCCCCTGATGGGAAGCGGTGCATCGAGGCCGAGTCTACTGCGGGCATATCCGTAGAACTGTTCTGACGACATGGCAACCGGCTCTGTGGCATTCCCGTCCAGGCCGGCCTCAGTGCTGCCGATCTCAACGAATGTGAGCGTGGTTCCTCTCTGCTGGGCTAGCTCATCGTAGACAGCATACGCCGTCCGGTACGCCGGTCCTTGGTCGCACCCGCGCTGCGGCGCCAGTATGTAGAAGACGTTCCGGCCCTTCAGGCAGCTCCAGTCCATTCGGCCAACAGCCTCCATCTCGCCGTACCACGAGGCCCACACAGCGTTGCGTCCCGCGGGTGCCAGCCTATTGGCCACCGCCATCTCTGGGGTGTCAGTCAGGAAGACGGTGGCGTCCCTCTCCCGGCTGGTGAGAATCGCGCCCAGCCCGTGCAGACGGGGTTTCCAGGGCGGGAGGTTGAGGTAGTACCTACATTCGGTCGTCTCCTTGGTCCATGCCGTGATCGGCAGGATCGTCTTGTTCAGCGGATCCCGGTGGATAGTCTCCAGGCATATCCCCTTGGCGTCGTGGGCGCAATGGAACCACGCCTTGTCGTCCAGGGGGTGAGCCAGCTCACCATCCCCCAGGCGCGCCATATCCTCATACTGCCGCCATCCTCTCCTTCGGTCAAACCAGCTATGGTAGTCGAACACATCGTCCCGTATCCCGAGCCGGTGTGCAAGGAGCTCGACGGCGGTGCGTTCGCGGAGTTCCCCAGACAGCAGGCAGAAGAGGTGAACTAGTCGCACTCCGATAGGGCTGGCGTCAACAACCGTGACGATCTTGGTCATGCGGTCAGCCAGCCTCGTCCTACACGCCGCGATGCATTTCGGCATCATACCCATCTTCTGCTGGAATCCATCCTCCAGCAGGTACAGAAACTCGGCCAATGCCACACCCTGCACGCCCAGAGCGCCGTCCACCTCACGCAGAGGGTAGTCAAGATTCTCTCTGTGAACGATCCGGCTCGAGTTTCTTGCGCCCTCGGTCTCCCCGGCAATACCCCCGAGCAGCGCGTCGCGGGTCGGGGTCCTGCCCAGCACGACATCGACCTTGGTAGAGAAGTTATCAGTAGCGAAGTGGCGCAGGTTGCAGGGGCCCCCATCAATGGTCTCACCAGGCCTGGGGCAGTCGTGCCACCGTTGCTTGTCGGCGCATGCAAGTCTGCTGGGCAGTCTGACGTTACACCTACACACTCCATCGGTGGCCGTGAGTCTCCCCTGCCACGGATCGAGAACACCCGCCGCCAGCCGCGCGAGCAGGGCCATCTCGACCTTACTACGCAGGATGAGGTACCCCTCGAGCCCCCTGTCCCGGCAGATGCACTTGGTCGGCGTGTAGTTGTCACGGAAAAACTGTTCCGCTTTGTGTTTGTCGATGCTGGCCATTCGCCTCTCCAGTTCTGTGCGGATGCTCGCTAACTGTCAATGCGGATTCCGGGAATGGTGAACAGTGATTCCGGGGATGCTGGACAGCGGAGACCTCTCCCTGATCCGTCTTTGCCGGGGTGCATCACGGCCGCTTCGTCCACTGGTCGATAGCAGCCGCGTTGGCGGGAGGCCATGGGGTCTTGTCGCGAGTGCAGGCTCATGAGGGTGCGCCCCGTTCCAGCGGTCACCCAGTGTCCCTCTGCAAGCTCGCTGCGGATGCAGCAGCAGGCAGCCCATCTGGCGCAACGTACGCCGGTCACCAGGCGCTATAGTTCTCGAAATTCTGAGTTGTCAGCAAAGCCAAAAACGTGCCCAGAACTTAGAATTGAAAGGTAACCAAAGTGTTACGGTTGGCTATCTTGACCATGCCATAAGGTATATTAGCTTCACCATTCTGTACAACTTTCTGAACTGTCGTATTTGGTGCGCGCTATCCATTATATGCAATATCACACAGTCAGCACACATCACCACTGATCCACTCCGAGTTGCTTCGTCACTCCCATTCGTCCGGGGTGCCGTGGAGTGGGATGAACACCACGGGCTCATGGAGCCATCTGGTGGAGGTGTCAGGGGGCTCGCCTAGGGGCCTGGTTGGCGCAAGCGTCTGGGAAGGTGCAGTCTGGCGTGGGCCGCCATCGGCGGCATGGTCGCAGGGCGGACCTGCGGGTGGAGCCATGGTGTCGGGGGGAGGCCGTCCGTCGGCCTACATCGTCCGCCCGCCCATTCGCGTATTCGCAGATGCCATTCTAGGGGGCGAGTTGCTCGCTCCAGTGGAACTCCTATCGCGGGACACGCCTCCACGCCGGGCGGAGTCACTGGACCTTGGCCTAGGACTGATCTGGGGCACTTCTCTAGGGCCGAGGCAACGCATCGAGGTCTCACCTCGGGGCACTACCCCCGCAGGATTCTCTCGATCGCCGTCAGCTCTGGACTCTTGGCGGCGACTTGATCCAGGTACTCAATGGCTCTCTCGTGGCGCTGCTTGATGGACGTCCCGTCGCCGCTGATCAGCCGAATAGCCTGCTCCTGGGGGTCTCAGCGCTGGACCCGACAAGAACTATGAGACCAGAGCCCTACGGATCTCGCTGACGGCCTCGCTGGTGTCCTTGAGGCCGTCTATGATCGCCAGCGCCCTCGCGATACGGTCCCGGTCGGAGGTGGCGCTGGAGCCGCCGGAGAAGGCCGCACCTTCACGCTGACAGGCGATGGGTGATTGCGTGTCTGGCTACCGCCTGGATCAGGTGGGCGTGTTCATCGCGTCTCTGCCGGCTGACTGCGGAGGGCGGCTGTCCCAGGCGGCCACAGCCCACTTCCGTGCAGTCTGCAAGAGCAAGCAGTTCATCCGGTAGCGCCCAGGGGCTGCGCCCGTCACGGGGTGTCTGGCCAAACGGTCCCTTGGCATGCGTTATATCAAACGCTATAGTCGGCTTCGTGTTGCAGATCGATGCAATCTGGAGGCGGGCTTCTTGATGGACGCCAGGCTGACGGACGACTACGCGGACCGACTCAAAGGCATGCGAGCCCGGTTGGGGCTCACCCAGGTAGCCCTGGCGGAACGGCTTGGCGTCTCGTTCCCGACCGTCAACCGCTGGGAGAACGGTAAGTCCCGGCCGTCGCAGCTCTGTTGGCGGCGCATCCTGGAGTTGAGCCAGGAGGGGGCCGAGCCTGGTGTCGCGGCGCCCGAGGTGCCGTTAGGAATTCCCGAACCGCCGCTGCTCGACTTCACTGCCAGGCCCGAGGTGGTTCGGGCCCTGGTGGAGGGCGAACGGCTTTCCTTCGGCCACCTGGCCAACCCGACCTTTGCCACCGAGATCGCCAGCATCGATCCTCTGCCGCACCAGCGGATCGCTGTCTACGACCGTATGCTCCGGCATGCCCGGCTGCGGTTCCTGTTGGCGGACGATGCGGGCGCCGGTAAGACCATCATGACGGGCCTATACGTGCGCGAGATGCTCTCTCGCCGGCTACTCACCCGCGTGCTGATCGTACCGCCCGCTGGGTTGGTGGGCAACTGGCAGAGCGAGATGCAGGTGCTGTTCAACCTGCCCTTCACGATTGTCGGCGGCCAGGACGCCAGGAGCGCCAATCCCTTCGTTGGCCCCGGCAGCGACCGC
>CAILKC010000192.1 GCA_903834675.1 uncultured Victivallales bacterium
CCTGAAGGGGCGGACCATGCGGCCTCGGTGCGGAGGTATGGCAGATAGCTCGCCCCTACAGGGCTCAAACCCATAACCGTCCTATTCCCAGGGCGTTGCCCTGGGCTGGTATGGCAGCGCGCCTTCAGCGCTCCAGACGGAGTCCCTTATTGCACAGGTCGAATTTTTTCGCTGGAGCCCGCGATGCCAAGCCCGTACCGGACGGGTTCGCGGCATCCCCGATTACGGCGGACTCCCCGCGACCGCCGCAGCGGTCATGGCGCCAGCGCGACACCGAGCGCGGCAACCACCTCGGCTTGCGACAGCGCTCGGGCGTACAGCGCGAACCCCGCCAGTCGGCCGAGCAGGCGCTCGTTGCCGCTGTAGTTCGGGTTGCACCCAAGGCCGACATTCTGGGCTGCCGAGAACACCCGAGCGGGCGCCTTGACCGTCTGGCACAACTGCCCATCCACGTAGAGCCGCAGTTGCTCGCCCTGCTTGACCGCCGCCAGCGCGTACCAGCGACCATTTTCGAGCGGCACTCCTGCGGTGGTGTAACTTTTTTGAGCCTCAATCCGCGCAAACACCTCATGGCCCTGCAGGACGATGCGTAGCGGATCGTCCAGCCCCGCCGCCCAGGCTGAGAAGACCTGCTGCAGGCGCTCGGTCGGCAGGCCTTCCGGGCAGACCCAGGCGAGGGCGGTGTAATCCTCTTCCGGGAAGAAAGGGATTCGATAGGTGAGCTTGCTGGTGCTGCCATTGCCGGTCAGGGCTTTGCCAGCAACCCCGTGGCGGTCGGCGGCGGGGGCCATCTCCGTCGCCGTCTCCAGGACGCCGAAGTCGGGCTTGGGCGTGCCTTCGAGGCGGGCCGCCACCACGAGCCCGCCGGGGCCCAGCGCCAGCTCGGCCGTATCGGCATCCGGAAGTGGCGGCAGAGCCGGATCAACCGAGAAGAGGCGGGCCCCCTCCGCGGCAGACATTTCCCCATCGGCATTCACCGCGGTAACTCGCCAGTGGTAGGTACGCCCGGCAGTCAGGCCCTCCCGGACCACGGCGCGCAGGTCGGTGAGACCCTCGAGGCGGACCGTCGGCCTGGCGAAATCCGCGGTCTCGGCGATCTCGAGGCGAAAGGTCCGACCGCTGCCGGCCGAACTGCGGTAACCGGTCCACTCGAAGCGCGTCGCGCCGACGGGGATCCTCGCCTCCGGAGCTGGGCGCCGGAGATGGAACGGCGCCGGCCGACCGGCCCTCGCCGGGAGCCAGCCGCGATACGGCGTGCCGCGCGCCCCGGCCGTGGCAAAGTCGCAGAGGGTAACTACTTGGCCGTCAGCCGCCGCCAGTTGCAGCGCGACCAGAGGCGGGAAGGGGGATGACACCGCGGCAGTCGTGGCCGCGAGGCGGGTGAGGTCGAGTGGCGGCAGGGCCTCGGCATCCAGCGTGTTCAGCGCCTGGTCAAAGGCCAGCAGCAGGGGCCCACGATAGAGCGCCGCGCAGCCTTGTTTCGAGAGTTCACCGGAGGTATAGCGCAGCGCCATGTCGAAGTTGAGCTCAACCGTGTCGCCCGCGCTCCAGCGCCGGGTCAGTGGCAGGTACGTGCCCGCCTGCACCGCCGTCGTTACCGGCGCGCCGTTGATCCGTACGCTCGTGGCCTGCGACCACTGCGGAATCCGCAGCGTGAGGGTCAACTCGCGGGCGGGCTCGAGCGTCACCGTGAGCTTTACCGTGCCGTCGGCCGGGTAGGTCGTCTCCTGCCGCAGGCCCAGCGAGGTCTGGTCGGGCAACTGCAGACGGAGGTCGCAGGGGCCGTAGAAGTTGACCACCGGGCCGCGGCGGTCCAGCATGACACTCCAATCGCCGAGCAGGCTCAGGCCGCGGGGGGCGTTCACGGAACAGCAGTTCAGTTCGGGGGCGCCGGCCCGGGCCTGGAAGACGATGGTGTGCGCCGAGGCTTCGCGGACGCCGTCGATGGGCGTGTTGTAGGTCCACCAGCGACCGGAGGGGTGCTGTGCGCCGAGCATGCCATTCCAGGTGGCGAGCTCGAGCTCGTCGGCCGCGGCCGGGTCGCCGGTCAGCCGCAGCATATCGAGGGTGAGTGCCATCCAGGCGATCGTGCAGCAGGTCTCGATAGCGCCATTGGAGTAGGGATTGCCGACCGCTTTTTCGCCGGTGGTGAAACCGCCGCTGGGGTGCCGGTCGAGGTCGCGGATGCTGGTCCAGTGTTGGATGAAGGCCTGGCGGTAGCGTTCCTCGCCGCTGATCTCCCAGAGTTCGACCAGGCCCTGCAGGTCAGGCAAGCTCTCCCAGCGGGGCTTCGGAGTGCGGAAGAACTCGACCCCGGCCAGGCCCGTGCGCAGATAGTCGCCGGCCGGCGGCCGCTCCCAGTCCTTTTCAATCTCGTGCATCAGACGCAGATAACGTTCCGCGCCGGTGATGCGGTAGAGCCGACCCAGGGCGTGGATCACCGCCATGTTCATCTCCTGCGACCCGGCGTCGTGAACTCGGCGCGAACCGTCGAGGTAGGTGCGACACATCAGGTCCGCCGCCCGGCCGGCACAGTCCAGCGCTGCACGGTCGCCGCTGTGCTCGAACCAGAGCACCAGGGCCAGCAGCGCGTGATAGTGGCCCCAGAGGTCCCAGTGGCCAAGCAGGCGCTCCTCGCGGCGGAAGGGCCCCAGGTAGCCATCGTCGGCCTGTGTCGCGATGAAGTCGGCTACCACCTGAGCCACGAATGGCTCCAGACGCGGATCGTCGTTTAGGCGCAGCGCCTGCACCGCGGAGATCAGGTACTTGCCGACGAACTCGCCGGCCCAGGGCGTCAGCTTCGGCACCGGTTGGCGGTCGCGCTGGCGAAACATCTCCAGCATGCCGGGGTTTGCCGTCGGCGCGCGCAAGAGCCAGTGTTCCGTGTTGGCCCGCAGGCGCTCTCCCAGCGGACCGGCGAATTCAAAGTGGGCAGCGGGGGTTTCGAGAACCATGGGCGCAGGCTCCTTCCCGGCCGTCACGGCCAGGCACAGGCAGACAACGACCGTGCCGACAAGGCGATGGCAACGGACGGGATACATGAAAGCAAGATAGCCACGTCGGCGCCTGGTCGCCACTGCCTTGGACGCAGGTCTGTTCCGTAGGTGGTGACTACTCAGGCCCTGGGGTTCAGGAAACGGCGAGACGGCGAGACGGGGAAACGGCGACTGGAGGAGACGGACAGGGAGACTGGCGGAGAGGAAAACAGGGGTCAGGGGGCAGGCTGCGGCCGGACATACCGGAAGGAGACTTGCCGACGCAGTTCCTATTCCGATCCGGCCGGGACGCGCCGGATCGCCTGGAGGGCGGCCCTGCGTGGCCGCCGCGGCGCCGACGCAGCGGCGCCCTCCAACGCCCTTCGTCTGCCGCGGCGGACGAGGGGCGGAATGGGAAGCGCCTGGTGTCATACGAGGTTGCGGCAAGTCTCATAC
>CAILKC010000193.1 GCA_903834675.1 uncultured Victivallales bacterium
GTCTCATTCCGCCCGCCGCGGCGCGACGGGCGTTGGAGGGCGCTCCTGCGCGAGCGCCGCGGCGGCGACACAGCGCCGCCCTCCAGGCGGTCCGGGACGTGCCGCCCGGACCGGAACAGAACCGCGCCGACGCGGCTACCACCAGAGGCGGTTCAGACGTCCTTGGTACGGCCAATCTTCGGCTCGCGCCACCAGTCCCTGGCGCACCGGGTTGGCCCTAACGTACTCCAGCTTCCGACAGTAGTGCCCCTGTGTTCGCATTTGGGTATCCCAACCGTCGCGTTGAAACATCCCGCGCAGAGCAGGCAGGCCGTCTCCGGCCCGGTCCTTCCAGAAGGCAACCCAGTCCCTGATCGTGTGGCCGCCTCGCTCGGCTGGCGTACAGAACAGATGAATGTGGTCAGGCATCACCACGTAGTTGCCCACGATCCAGGCGCCGGCCTGGTGCCAGGCAGAGATCAGCGCCTGGTGCGCCTGAGGGTTGCCCAGAACCGCCACCCGGTTTGCCGTGCATACCGTGACCAGCACGAGGGTGGGACGGTTGTGCTGTTCGACCGGAGACGGGTGAGCCGGATGATGACGCACCGGGAAGACCGTATCAGCTGCAGTGCGCTGGTCGTCCACCAAGCCGTCCTCCCATCTCTCTCCGTCTCATTCCGCCCGCCGCGGCGCGACGGGCGTTGGAGGGCGCTCATGCGCGAGCGCCGCGGCGGCGACACAGCGCCGCCCTCCAGGCGGTCCGGGACGTGCCGCCCGGACCGGACCCGACGGCCGGTCGCCCCATTCCTCAGGCCTCGGCGGTCTCCATGGCGATGGCGGCCCACTGGCTGAGGCGCTGCGGCTGGTAGCCTACGGTGCTGATGTCCTTGAGGATGAACTCCAGGGGACAGCCGTGGCGGCGGCAGACCTCTCGGGTCGCCAGCAGGTCTTGGCGCACCAGGTCGGGGTCGAAGCGGTCCGGGGCCAGGAAGGCCGGGTTCGGCTTGCGCGAGTAGACGAAGGTCCGGCCGATTTCGGCGGCGCCGCGTTCCTCGTTGACCCAGGGGCTCATGGAGACCTTGCGGACGTGGGGGAGCTGGCGCACTTCGGCCATTTTCAGATCGAGCGGGTCGCAGCAGCCGTAGTAGACCAGGCCGAAGCGGGCGCAGATGCGGCTGGCGTAGTCGATCTCGAAGTCCTTGAACATCGCTGGCGACACGGTGGAGAACATTTGGGCAAGGCCGAACATCCAGAGGTCCCGGGTGCGTGGCTTGTCGGGGTTGTAGCCGGGGGCGGGGAGTTCATCGGTGTAGGCGCCGGTGCAGTGGATCAGGCTCTGCGGTCCGCAGAGCAAGGCCTGCTCCTCCAGCTGGTCGAGCAGACTCAGGTAACCGTCCGTGACCCGCCCCACCAGCCGGTGCATGAAATCCGGCCGGTCGACCAGGGCGTAGAGCACCTCCTGCACGCCCATCCAGGTGCTGATGGGGTCCCACAGCGACAGGTAGGGGTCGGCGCCCCGGGCCCGCACAGGCAGGACCCCGTCGAAGATCTCGTGGGCCACGTCCAGGCGGCGTGCGGTCTCAGCCGAGTCATGGCGGACTTGCGGGCAGCGGATCTTCTCGAGGTCGGCCTCGGTCTGGAATTGGTTGAGGTACCTATGACCCACCACCGAGTTGGTCGGATCGCTCACCGCGACCTCCTGGCGGACGCCGACCCCGAAGCCAGAGTTCAGGATCGCCTTGGCCACCGGCAGGAACGTCTCGACCACCATGTCCACCCGGAAGTGGTCCCACTGGAACAGGATGCGGCGCAGATGCCCTTCGTAGCCGCGGCACTCGAGATCGGTGCAGCGCAGGGCCATCTCGTCGCCCATCTCGTTCCAGCAGACCTGGTCGATCATGACCATGGGCCGGACGGGCTTCAGGGCGTTGAGTCGCCGCCAAAGTCGCCGCGTCTCCTCCTGCACCGGCAACGCCGCAATCTCAGCGACGCGGGCAGCCAGGCCCCGTAGGATGTCCCGGTCCTTCGGATTCACCATGTCGAGGTTCCTCGGCTAGAGCGGGCTGGGCCCGCGACCCATCTCTTCAGAAGTGGTATTCGGCGCCGCCGCCGGGCGCCTTGGCGGTCAGAGCTGCGTCCAGGTCGTCGAAATCGAGGCGGACGACGGGGACCTCGCCGGCAAGCGAATTGATCGGGAGGCCGGCCAAACGCAGAAAGGCACCGGTGCGGAATCCGGACGGCACGAGTTCGACGCCGGCGCGCAGTTCCGCCCCGGTATTGAGCAGGACGGCCCGGCGGGGTACGGCGGCGATGGGGTTGAGCATAAGGCCGGTGCTGACGGGGGGCGTGGGGAAATGCACGTAGAGCGAGTTGCCCTTGCGGGTCAGCATACACTCGTCGTGAGCCACCAGGTCGGAGGCCGGCTGGGCGTCGTCGAAGGCTTCACGGACGCGGGCAAACCAGGCGCCGATACGGCGCAGGATATCGGTGTGCTCGACGGCGAGGGTGCCATCGGGCTTGGGGCCGACGTTCAGCAGGTAGTTGCCCCCCATGGCCAGGATGCGGTCGAGGCTCTGCATCAGCAGCAGGTCCGAGTAGTAGTCCTCATCGGCGCGCCAGCCCCAGCTCTGGCGGCCGACGGACTGGCAGGCCTCGGTAGGCTTGGCAAAGCGCTTGCCGGGAGGCACGTGGCGTTCGGGGGTGCTGTAGTCGCCGGGGCCGTAGCCGCGGTCGTTGATCAGGATGCCGGGCTGCAGCTCGCGCAGGAGCCCGTTCAGCGCTGGGATGTTGAGCAGGGGCGGGATGTCCCAGAAGAAGCTGGTGATGCGGCCGTAGCGGGTACACAATTCGGTAATCTGACGGCGCACATAGTCGACGTAGCGCAGCAGGTCGGGCGCGTCGCCGGGGTTGGGTGCGGCGAGTTGGTGGTCGCCGCCGAGGTTGAGGGAGTTGGGGTGGTGCCAGTCAGGGCAGGAGTAGTACAGGCAGAGGCGGACGCCGCGGCGGTGGCAGGCTTCGGCCAGCAGGGCCAGGACGTCGCGGCCGTAGGGCGTGCGCGTGATCCGGTAGTCGGAGTGGGCCGTGTCCCACATGCAGAAGCCGTCGTGGTGCTTGGCGGTAAAGCAGAGGTACTGCATGCCGGCGGCCTGGAGCACATCCAGCCATTCGTCCGGGTTGAAGCGCACCGGGTTGAAGCGCGAGACCAGCTTGGTGTACTCGGCCTTGGGAATGTCGCGGCGCCACTGAATCTGCTCGTGCCAGCCAGGGACGGCGTACAGGCCCCAATGCACGAACATCCCAAAGCGGTTGGCGAAGAAGGCATCGCGTGGGTCGTTGGGAAGCGCCATTCGTGGTCTCTCCTTTTCAGGCCAAGCAGCCGCGGGTGTTGCCGATGAAGCCATCTCCGTAGAAGACGGGAGCATAGCCTCTCTCCGTCACCCAGCGCACGGCCGTCTCGCAGCGTGCGGCGTAATCCGGGATGTACGCCTGGTAGGTCGGGTAGAAGTACTGCTCATGGATCATCAACTCCATGATCTCGGCCTGGTGCGGGTCGGCGGCGATGGCGGTAAGCCGGGGGACGATATCCACCAGGGGGAAGCTGTTGACCACCATGTCGTGGCGCACTAAAATCAGGTTCTCGTCGAGGTCTTTCCAGTAGTCGTGCCCGGAAAGGTAGAGGGTCAGATCGCGGTCGGCATAGTAGGAAACGGCCGGCTCGCCGCTCTTGCCGAGGATGAAGTAGCCGACCAGGCCGCGGATGCCCCGATCGCGGACCGCCTGGCAACCAGCGCGAGTGGCTTCGCCCCAGTGGATGGTGGTGAAGGAGTCGAGCACGGACGCCCCGGCGAAGCGCACGATCTCGGCGGTGATCACCTCAAAATCGTGCGCAAGCTGCGCGTAGCCGGCGGTGAGGTAGGGCTTGGCGGGCTCGTTCTGCCAGGCGTGAAAGGTCAGGCGGAACCAGTCGGCGTTGTCCTGCCATTCGGCCTTGTAGGCGTCCGGCATCTGGGTGAGGTTGAAGTCATCGCACTGGAAGTAGAGGTTGCAGTGGACCTTGGTGCCGTAGGTATCGTGCAGGCGCTTCCAGAGGGCCATATAGGGGTTTTCGAAGAGGGAGCGGTAGCGTTTTTGGGCGATATCACGCAGGAACCAGACGTTGTCGTCCAGCGAGAAGCGGTAACGCGCGAACGAGGCCTGGTCGTAGAGGACCGTGACCGCAGCCGACTCCGCCCCGGCCACGGCTGTGATAACGGTCTGCCGGGCCGTGAGACGGAGAGTGACGCTGAAGCCGCCGGCCTGCCGCCGCGCCGGGACCCCATTGACCACGACTGGCGCGGCGCCGCTGACGGTGCCGCTGACCTCGAGGTCCAGTCCAGCCGAACTCTCGCTGCCGTCGTGACGGTTCAGAATCGCGCCGTGACGTGGGCTCAGAATAGCGATCATAGTCGGGGCCGTCTTCCTTGTTTGGGCTTCCACCGAGCCCCCGGGCCGCGCGGTGGAACGCGGCATCGCCGTCTGCCGCGGGCGGGTTGCGCAGAACCCGGCTTCCAGGGTGGGGGCCGGACATACCGGAATGAGACTTGCGGTTTTCGCGGCCTTGAGCGTTGTGAGCTTATCTCGACCTGTGCAATAAGGATGGGCCGTGGTATTCAGCCCCAAAGGGGCGTTCTATACCAGCCCAGGGCAGCGCCCTGGGTACCCCGTCCACACCGAGGATTGAGCCCTGAAGAGGCGGTCCATACGAGGTCAACGCGAACCTAGGGCAGATAGCTCGCCCCTACAGGGCTCAAACCCATAACCGCCCCCGTCCCAGGGCGTTGCCCTAGGCTGGTATCTTAGCGCGCCTTCAGCGCTCCAGACGGACTCCCTTACTGCCCAGGTCGTCACTTTTCA
>CAILKC010000194.1 GCA_903834675.1 uncultured Victivallales bacterium
ATCGCGGGCTCCAGGGCTTCCCATTCCGCCCTTCGTCCGCCGCGGCGGACGAGGGGCGGTGGAGGGCGCCGCTGCGTCGGCGCCGCGGCGGCCACGCAGGGCCGCCCTCCAGGCGATCCGGCGCGTCCCGGCCGGATCGGAATGGGAGCCGCGTCGGCAAGTCTCATTCCGGTATGTCCGGCCCCAGCCTGAACCCTAGGACCCTAGGACCTGACCTGCGCCCGGAGCCTGGCGTCGGGCTTGCCGGTCTCTGGCAGGGGGCTATAATGATCTGCTCAGTCCCGACCACCGGTCGGGCGGCAACAGGTGGATTTCCGAGGTTCGCAAGGAGGTAACAGGATGGCACGAATTCCCGTCGGACTGGAATTGTACTCGGTGCGGAAAGACTTGGACAGCGATGCCTTCGGGACGCTCAAGGCGGTTGCCGCCATGGGCTACGACGGCGTCGAGTTCGCCGGTCCGCCCAAGCACAGCGGCAAAGAACTTGGCGAGATGCTCAAGCAGACCGGGCTGCGGTGCTGTGGCTGGCACACGCCCTTCAACCTGGTGCAGGACGACACGCTGGCCGCGACCATCGAGCTCAATAAGGCTGTGGGCAACACGTACGTCATCATCCCCGGTCTGCCTGGGCACCTGGTGCAGACGATCGCCGACTGGGCCAAGATGGCGGACTTCTTCAACCGTCTGGCCGACAAACTCGCCGTCCATGGCATGGTCACGGGTTACCACAATCACCACACCGAGTTTGCCGCCAAGGAAGGGACCACCCCGTGGGACACCTTCTTCGGTAAGGTTCGGACGGACGTGATCATGCAGATGGATGTCGGCAATGCCTTGCGTGGCGGCGCCGATGTCATGGGCATCCTGAAGCGCTATCCGGGACGCTGCCAGACGATTCACCTCAAGCCCTACTCGACCAAGGCTGGCAAGGATAATCCCGAAGCCGGTTTCAGGCCGCTGATTGGGGCGGACGAGATTGCCTGGCTGGACCTGTTCAGCTTCTGCGAGACCCAGGGCAAGACGGCCTGGTACATCGTCGAATACGAGAGCGACGCCTATCCGCCTCTCGACGCGGTGGAGCGCTGCCTGAAAGCCGTCAAGGCGATGGGGCGCTGATCCCGAGTCCGGCGCCCCCGCCCGCGCGGGCTTACTTCTTGGCCCGGTCTTGCAGTTTGGCGGCTTCCTTGGGGTCGCCGATGTGCAGGGTGTTGTAGGCCTGCTCGCTGGAGGTGAAGGCCGGGCCGCATTCCGCGTGCCCGTGCCAGCACTCTTGGGCGAACATCGGGTTGGGGCGACCGACTTCCTTCTCGCGCTTGGCAATGAAGGCGTTCATGCGGGCGCGCAGCATCTCGACCACCGCGGGCTCCTGCTCGGCGAGGTTGGTGAGTTCGGCGGGATCGTGCAGCAGGTCATAGAGTTCGACCTGGGGCTTGAAGTGGAAGTCCGGTTCCAGGGCTTCGAAGAACTTCCACTCGGGCGTGCGCCAGCCGTGCTTGCGCATCCAGGTGCATTCGGTGAGATAGAACTCGGTATCGAGATGCGGGGTTTCGCCGCGCACCAGTTTCATCAGCGACTGTCCGTCGAAGGGCACGTCGGCCTTGATCCCCAGCAGTTCCATCAGGGTCGGGACCATGTCTTTGTGCTGGTTGAAGCCCGGCACGCGTCGGCCGGCCGGGACCTTAGCCGGGTAGCGGATGATGCAGGGCACCCGCAGGGTGTTGTCGTAGATGCCGTGGTGGTCAAACCAGCAGTCGTGGTCGTACAGCGTTTCGCCATGGTCGGCATTGATGACCACGACGGTGTTGTCCAGGACGCCCAGGGACTCGAGGGTGGTGAAGATGCGGGCGATGCAGGCGTCCATGTAGGCCACGGCGCCATCGTACTGGGCGATGACGTAGTCCTTGTCGGTGACCAGGCCGGGGCCTGGCAGCCACGACAGGAAGTAGTCCCGGAAGGGCACAAACTCATAGACCGGGTCCATGCTCCGGTTGCCCGGATCGCGCTCGTTGCCGTGATAGAACATACGGTCATAGGGCAGGGGCGGCAGGTAGGGCGTGTGCGGGTCCATGTGGCGGAGGAAGAGGAAGAAGGGCTTGTCGTCGGCCGCCAGTTTGACCAACTCGGGCAGCGCCACCTCGTTGAGCGATTCGGCCTTGTGACTGCGGCCATCCGCACCCGCGCCCCAGCCGCTGAAGTTCAGGTAGGTCTGGAAGCCACGTGCCGCGGCGTTGCCGGTGAAGCCGATGCAGCTGGTGGCGTAGCCGTTCTCGCCGAGGATGGAGGCGAGACTCTTGGTCTCCTCGGGGAACTGGCCCTTGTGGCGCAGGGCGACGCAGTTGGTGCCGAAGCAGTCGCGGCCGGTCAGCATACTGCCGTAGCCCGGGGTGGTGGGCACGTGGGGCGAGAAGGTGTTCTCGAACAAGGTGCCGCCCTGCGCGAAGGCATCGATGTGGGGCGTCGTGAGCCGCGGGTAGCCGTAGCAGCTCATGTGGGTCGACACCAGGGAATCGATGCCGATCAGCAGAAGATTCGGTTTGCTCTTCTTCTTAGCCATGGTCAGTCCTTTCTGGAGTAACTCAGATGCTATCGATGGCCGGATCGTTGATGGAGACGCGCCGGCCCTGGCGGTTGGAGAGGTGCCCGGCGAGGGTCAGACGCAGCGAGGTCCGGCCCTCTTCGGCCGTGGCGATGGCGGGGCGAGCGCCCATGAGGAACTCGGCGAGCGGCAGGGCCAGGCCGAGGATGCGCGGGCCGTGGTTGGGCGGCGAGGCGATGTCGCTATAGACCCAGTCCTTGGCGCCGACCATGAACCACTTCAGGCCGCAGGCATTCGCCGGGCGCGGGACGCCGCCGCTCGGCCCATCGCCGTAATTCTGGATAATGACGCCCTTTTCCGCGACGATCTCGGTGGTGTTCTCGCCCGCCACGCAGGTGAACGAGCAACTGACCTCGGCCAAGGGCCCGCCCGGGTAACGGTAGATGGCCATGCCGTTGTCCATCGGCATCTTGGGATGGCAGAGCGAGGCGATCTCGGCGGTCACCGTCTCCGGTACCCCAAGGAGCCAGTGGAGGAAGTCGACGGCGTGCGCCGCATCGTCGGCCCAGATGTCCCGGTTCTCGGTCGGGCTGACGTGCCAACTGTCCAGGATCCAGCCCCAAAGGTGAGCACCGAGACAGTGCCGCCGCCGCACCTGGAAGACCTTGCCGAATTCGCCGCTCGCGAGCAGTTCCTTCATCTTCAGATTCTGCGGATCGACGCGCATCTGCCAGGCCATGGTGAAGGGCACTTTGGCACGGTTGACGGCGGCCACCACGCGGTCGGCCTCGGCCATAGTCAGCCCGATAGGCTTCTGCAGGATGATGGCCTTGCCCGCGGCCGCGGCCTGTTCGACCAGCTCGGCATGCCGGGAGGTCTCCGCCGTGATCACGACCGCCTGGACCGCGGCATCCGCCAGGAGAGCTTGCACCTGCGCGTAGGCCCGCAGCTTCAGCGGAGCCACGTTCTTCTCCAGGCGCGCCGCATCGTGGTCCCAGCCGGCCACCACGTCGACGCCGTACTCGGGGTGCTCGCGCCACTGCGCGATGTAGGGCCCGACGTGCCCATGGGCAAAACCGAGAATGCCGACACCTAGTCTCATGATAGGTCTCCTTGCCCAGTTTCCGTGGTCATACGCTTCAGCGGGCGCCGCAGGCTTGCAGGCAGGCCTGCAGGTGGCCGCGGGTCTCGGCGGCGATGGCAACGCAGGCTGGCACCGCGTAGTCCTTGGCGCCGATGACCTCGAGGTCGACCGGGCCGGTGTAACCGTTCTCGTGCAACACGCGGAGGTAGCCCAGCAGGTCGATGTCGCCGCGGCCGTTGGCCTGCATCTCGGGCTTGCCCGGCCCTTTTTCACGGCCCTTACAGTCGCGGATATGCACATGGCGGATGCGTGTGATCACCGCCGCAATGGCCTCGACCGGATTCTCGTTAGCGCGGTGGATGTGGCTGGGATCCATATCCAGGCCGAAGGCGGGATTCGAGATCGCCTGCAAGACCCGCAAGGTGGTCGGGGTGTTGTACATGGCGCAGCCCACGTGGGCTTTGACGCAGAGCATGACCCCGTACTTGCCCGCCAGGTCGGCCAGCTTACCCAGCGCCTCGATGGACTGTTGCAGCGTGGCCTCATCACCCATCTTGCCACCGGGGCCGCAGTTCACCACCGGAATGCCGATCTCGACCGCCGCCTGGAAGGCACGCTCCATCACCGCCGGATCCTGCGAAGGCTGTTCCATGGCCTGCACCGGCAGTTCATACTTCTTCGACAGTTCCTTGATCAGCGGCGCCAGCTCACGCCAGCGGCCCAGCACCAGGTGCTGGCTCATGCCCTCGATGGCGCTGACCTCGAGGGCGTCATAGCCGCAGGCCTTGGTCCACTGGAAGGCGGTCTCCAGGTCGTGACCGCCAAACAATACCGAGTTTACCCCGAGCTTCATCTCTGCTCTCCTCACTGCTCGCGCGGGTTATGCTTAAGAATGGGCAGCGGATTCGGCCGCACCAGCACCCCGCCCTGTTCGTAGGACTCGATGGCGGCGAAGGTGTACTCCAGGGTCGCCAGCGCGTCACGTCCGGAAGCGCGGAGTTTGTGTTTCGGGACCTGGTTGGTGACGTCCTCGAGGAAGGCGTGGATGCGGTTCGGGAAGGTGGCGCCGAAGTCCTTGATCCCGGTGTCATGGACAACCGGGGTCGGGCACTGTCCCAGGCCGAGCTTCTCGGGCTTGGCGTCCGGGCTGCCGGGGGCCGGGTAGAAGGTACACTTCTCCACGCAGTTCTCGATGCAGAACGTCCCTTTCGAGCCGCCGACCTCGACGCTCCACCAGCCCCCCAGGCCCATGGTGGCATCGCCCCGCTGACTGAACAGGTAGCCCACCGCGCCGCTCTGGAACTGCACGTGGATGCTGTTGATGGCCACCATCAGGTCCGCCGCCGCAACGCGGAAGCTAGGCCGCCCCATGAAGGCCTGGACGTGGGTGATGTCGCCGCAGAAGTGACGCATGATGCTGAAGGGATGGGCCAGGAAGGCTTTGACGTGGAAGTAGGGGAACCCGGCCACGTTCGCACCGCCTCCGGGAGCGTAGTTGTGGATGCCGCCGACAAACCCCATCCGGTGCAGGCAGTAGATCTGCTCGCCGATCTTGCCCTCGTCCATGTACTTACGGGCGATGCGGGCCGGCTCGGTGAAGTAGTGGTTCAGATTGCAGCCCAGGTAGACATTCTGCTCGTGGGCGAAGGCCACCATCTCGCGGGCGTCCTCGACCTCGTTGCTGATGGGCTTCTCCACCAGCACATGCTTGCCGGCTTCCAGCGCCTCCATGGCCGGCTCGTAGTGCCAGCCGCCGTTCTCAGGACCGCCCGTGGTCACATCGACGATGTCCAGATCCTCGTTGGCCAGCATCTCCTTCAGGCTGTAGTACGCCTTGACCTTGTGCTTCGCCGCCACTTCATCGGCGCGCGCCTTGACCACGTCGCAGACCGCCACCAACTGCGCCAGGGGATCGGTCGCGTGACATTGTGCGTGAGTCTGGCCGATCCCCCGCATCCCGACCACTCCGACTTTCAGTGCCATCCGAGTGACTCCTCTGTCCTTGGAGACTGTAAGAAAAAACACCCGCGCCGCACGGCGGTCCTCACTGAATAACGACCGGTACCGTAACCGCCGCGAAGGGGAATGCCAGAAGAACACAACCCTTGCCGGTAATGGGTTCCTGCTGGGCTTGACCTCGCGGCCTCCGCGCAGCACATTTCCCGACATGTCACCCAGCCGGAGGCCAGTTCCATGAAGCGCTCAGAGATCAATGCGATTATCCGGGACGCCGACGTCTTCCTGAAGCGTCTGCAGTTCCACCTGCCGCCGTTCGCCTACTGGACGCCTGACGAATGGCGCCGCCGAGGTCCCGAGTCGCGGGAGATCGTGGCTCACCAACTGGGCTGGGACATCACCGACTTCGGCAGCGACCGCTTCGACGACGTGGGGCTGTTTCTGTTCACCATCCGCAATGGCAGCCTCGAGAGCCTGCGCACGGGCCGCGGCAAGTCGTATGCCGAGAAGATCATGGTGGTGCGGGCCGGCCAGGTGACGCCGCTGCACTTCCACTGGGGCAAGACGGAAGACATTATCAACCGCGGTGGCGGCACGCTCGTGCTGCGCCTGTTCAACTCGACGGCGGCGGAAGGGCTGGACCGGGAGCGGCCGGTGGAGGTCTCCCTGGACGGCGTGCGGCGCGTGGTGCCAGCAGGCGACCTGGTCCGCCTCGGGCCCGGCGAGAGCATCACCCTGGAGACGGGCCTTTACCACGAGTTTTGGGGGGAGGACGGCAAGGTCCTGGTGGGCGAAGTCTCCGCCGTGAACGACGACGCGGCCGACAACCGTTTCCTGGACCCGGTCGGGCGTTTTCCCGCCGTGGTCGAGGACGAAGCGCCGCTGCACCTGCTGGTGGGTGATGTCCCACGCTACTACCGCGGCGAGTAGTGCTGACGGCGACCGCCGGCCTACGGCGCCCGGAGCCAGCGCTCGAACCAGCCCTGCGTCCGGCGCCACATCTCGGGCGAGAGGACGTGTCCACTCCCCGTCTCGATGTAGGCGGAGAAGCGTTCGGCGGCATGCTGGCGGGCATAGGCTCGGGCGATGCGCTCGAGGCCGCGGCGGACCTCGTCGATGGGGCTGCCACCATCAAGTTCGCCGAAGTTCATGTGCAGCGCTCGCGGCGCCATCAGCGCCACGATGTCCGGCGTATCGCCAATGGCCTGCAGCCCAGGGACGTAGTTGGGAAAGCAGTGGAGCAGGTGTTCGCGGTGGATGCCGGCGTAGGTCGGCAGGCAGCAGTTGCAGACGACGGCGCGCAGGCGTTCGTCCCACGGCGCGCCCATCCAGGCATGGGTAGAGCCCATGGAGTGCCCATACGAGCCCATCCGGGCAGGGTCTACCTCCGGCCGGGAGATGAGGTAGTCCAACGCCCGCCGCATATCCAGGATGTTCTTCCAGGCCATGCACTTTCCGGCCACGGCGTAGCGCAGGAACTCGAAGCGTTCGAAGGCACCGTCTTTGAGCTTCCCGGTCGGGTCACGGCGGTCCTCGAAGCCGAGGGCGTCAGGGCAGAGCACGACGTAGCCTTCACGGGCCAGCGCGGCGCCGGTGTGGTGCAGCGGGTCGCCCGCCAAGCCGGCAGGCTCGCTCTTGCCCAGGTGCCACTGTCCGTTGTGCTGGTGCCAGACGGCGATCGCCGGCGCTGGCCGACGGGCGCTGACGCCGGCGGGAATCAGCAGGTATGCCGGGACCGCATCTCCTGGCTCACTTTCGTACGCCACGGGCTCGATGCGGTAGCCGTCCGCGGCCTGCGCGGGGCCGCGGTTGACCGGATTCAGGGGGCCGACCTCCGGCCAGGGGCCGCCGAGGCAGGCCAACAGTCGACGCTTGAACCTCATGCCAGTCATGGGCTGTGCTCCTCCGGAAGAGAGGCGGTCCGGTCGGTTCCTTCGTGAGACCTCTTGCCAGGCGGGCGGCCTGGGTCTCATAGTGTGCGCCCGGCAGAGGCCGCCGTCAAGTCCGTCGCGGTCGCGGACAGGAGGGTGGAATGGGTTTGGGGTGGATAGGTAGGTGGGTGTGGGCGGATGAGCATTGTGTCTGGTACCGCGTACACATAAGTACTTTACCATAAATGTGTTGCATATTGAAAAATGTGAAAAACATGGCCTTACGAGCGATATTCTCTAGGCTTTCAGATGCCTAGCGGCTTAGTTGACGCTTCGTGACTACACAGGTGCAACGGCGTATCCTGCCCAAACGGGGCTGAGTACCCAAGCCCAGGGTTGGCCGCGGCGCCATGGCCGCAACCCTGGGCTCTGAGCCACAGCCCCGTTGGGGCAGGGAAATGCACCTGAGTTGTAACCTGAGTAGTTACGGCGCTTCATCCAATAACTCCGCGCGGGTCCGCGCTGGGCCCTGCAGGGAGTTCAGCAGGGCACCGACGTGTCTCGCGGATGCCGTCCCATACACTCCCTCCCTCAACGGAGCTCTCCGTGCCGTGCTGGTTCAGGCAGGCCATCCTTGGCCGGTCTGATAGGTAAGTATGGTGCCGTAGATTACCTTGCATTCAGATAGAAGCCAGAAAAACAGCGTGCAAAGGCACTAACCTGGATTATTCACCACCACGAACACGAAGATCACCAAGATAATGCATGGCAAATGGTTGCACGATTCTCACCGTTTTACCTCTTCTTTAGGGCCATTCGATTCTACTACACTCGACTCTTGCACCACAAAGGTCACAGCGGGTGGCAATAGAGGCTGGATCATATACACCTAACTTACTCTTTGCCAGTGCGTTACTCTCTGTGGGGCGCAAGTCAGCTCCGTAGGTGGTGACTACTCAGGTCCTAGGGTTCAGCCCAGCCCCCGGCTGGGGCCGGACATACCGGAATGAGACTTGCCGAGGCGGGGTCCCATTCCGATCCGGCCAGGACGCGCCGGATCGCCTGGAGGGCGGCCCTGCGTGGC
>CAILKC010000195.1 GCA_903834675.1 uncultured Victivallales bacterium
CCGGCCACATCCTGCATCTTGCCCAGGCACTTCTTCTGGAACTCGGCGTCGCCGACGGCAAGGACTTCATCGACGATAAGGATCTCGGGTTCGAGGTGGGCGGCGACGGCGAAAGCGAGCCTCACGTACATGCCCGACGAGTAGCGTTTGACGGGGGTATCGAGGAAGCGCTCGACGCCGGAGAAGGCAACAATCTCATCGAACTTGGCCTTGATCTCAGCCTGGCGCATGCCGAGGATGGCGCCATTGAGGAAGACATTCTCGCGGCCAGTGAGCTCGGGATGGAAGCCGGTGCCGACCTCAAGCAGGCTGGCGACGCGGCCGCGCATGCGGACTTCGCCGGTGGTGGGTTCGGTGATGCGGCTGAGGACCTTGAGCAGGGTCGACTTGCCGGCGCCATTGCGGCCGATGATGCCGAGGACTTCGCCTTCCTGCACATCGAAGGAGACATCCTTCAGCGCCCAGAACTCTTCCTCCTTGGGGCCAGCGCCGCCGGCGGCGCCCCGGTGGAACAGACCGCGGGCCATGCCAGCCAGATGGTCGCGGAAGGTATCGTGCCGCAGGGTCTCGCCCAAGATATACTTCTTGCCGAGGCCGCGCACTGAGATGATCGGGCTTGAGGGCATAACTGTCAGGGCACTTCACAGGCGTCCCACGGGACGCCAAGACGGTGTCAGGTATTCAGGCAACAAACAATGTCGTGAATAGCGCCTACCTTGCGTGAGCGATGTGTTCTTTGACCACGGATTTCACCGATTACGCGGATAGTCTGCTTCATCCAAGCACTAGGGCCGTTCGATTCTCAATTCTGTCAACCACAGAGAGCACCGAGAGCACAGAGAACAACGCACTGGGGAAGAGCAAGTTATATGTATCTCACCCCAGCTCTCTCGCCTTCCTCTGTGACCTCTGTGACCTCTGTGGTGCAATCGGTGGCTGTGGTGGAGTCTCGACCTAAAGGCGGGCCAGGCGACCTCAACGCGAACGTAGGGCAATAGCTCGCCCCTACAGGGCTCAAACTCACAACCCTCCTATCCCCAGGGCGTTGCCCTGGGCTGGTATCGCACCGCGCCTTCAGCGCTCCAGACGGACTCCCTTATTGCACAGGCCGATGATTCTTGTACGCGGTTCGCGACAGCCACCGACCTGTGGCACACCGAGACGAGAGGGAATCTAGCTTAAAACGCCGCCTTTTCCAGCGGGTTACGGTCCTCTTGGTAACGTCTCCGTAAATCGCCCGTCGGGGGACGTGGCCGCTTGTAGCGGCGCGCTCGGAAAGTAGCTCGCGACTGGAGATGAACCCCAACGGGGTTGCGTCTTACATTGGGAGACGAACGCCAACGGAGTGGCGGCCTGCATTCACGCCGATGGCCGCATCGGCGGGGTGCCGACTACGGCTTCTGCTTCCCTTCGTACCGGTCGCTCTGCTCCCCGACACGATAGCCGCTGACGTGAGCTTCCGTATCGGTCCGATGGGCCTTCAGGTCGGCGGCAACCGCCGCAATGTGCTCGGTCAAGTTTGCCTCGACAGTATCGATGCGCTGCGTCAGTTTCGTCTCGACCGCGACAATGTGCTCGGTCAAGTTTGCCTCGACAGTATCGATGCGCTGCGTCAGTTTCGACTCAACCGCGACAATGTGCTCGGTCAAGTTTGCCTCGACAGTATCGATCCGCCGCGTCAGTTTCGTCTCGACGGCGTCAATGCGCTGCGTCAGTTTCGACTCAACAGCATCGATGCGCTGCGTCAGTTTCGTCTCGACCGCATCGATCCGCTTGCCTAACCGGGCGTCGACGGTATCGATCTTGGAGTTGAGCGCATTCAGTTTGACCTCGACGGTTGCGAAGTGCTCGCCGATGTCGGCGCGCATGGCATCAATCTTCCGGTCCAGTACGGCGTGCCCTTCGAGAACAGCCGTGAACTTCCCGTTCATCTCCTCCAGCAATACGGTCAGATGCTCTTTCCTCATGATAGTATTCTGCTTTCTGCTTGGCGGCGTGGCGTCTTGGCGAGAAAGCGATCCCCCCGAATGGGAACCGGTATTCAGTCAGATAGCGCCTGCTTTGCGTGTGCGATGAATCAACAAAGGCGCTAGCGAGCATTACGCTCATCCCGAGCGGGCACGGTGAAATCAACCAGGCGGACCGCGTTCTTCGCCAGTGCGCGGAACCGGTTTCTGGAAGATGGACACTTTGACGTGGGTGTGGACGCGGCCGCGGGTATGACGATGATCTCCACCTCTCGCTTCAGGAAAGCCGCGGGTAAGGCCAGAGTGATCTCACGCCTCTTTACAGAAGTTGTGATACGATGTGCTAACACCGTGTACTCCCATTCGACGCGGAGCAGACTACTCCAGAGTCCGGCGATTTCCAGTGGTCAGGGGGCGCTTGGGCGCAAGTCAGCTCCGTAGGGGGTGACTACTTAGGTCCTGGGGTTCAGGAAACGGCGAGACGGCGAGACGGGGAAACGGCGACTGGAGGAGACGGACAGGGAGACTGGCGGAGAGAAAAACAGGGGTCAGGGTCAGCCAAGCCCCCGGCTGGTGCCGGACATACCGGAATGAGACGTGCCGACGCGGGTCCCATTCCGATCCGGCCGGGACGCGCCGGATCGCCTGGAGGGCGGCCCTGCGTGGC
>CAILKC010000196.1 GCA_903834675.1 uncultured Victivallales bacterium
AGCAGGTTCCAGGCCACGCCCAGGCCCACGGCGCGCCCCGCCATGAGCATGATGTGGCGACGCAATTGCGGGTCCCACTCGCGCCACCCCAGCCATTCCAGGACGGCAAAGGAAGCGGCTAGTGCCAGCAGCCATGGCAGGTTCAGGCGCAGGAGCCTGCGACTCGTGCAACCGGGACGCCAGGCGGTCTCTGCCTTCAGCGCCGTCAATGCCGCCAGCGCGAAGGTTACCCACAGCAGCCACTTCTCCGGGTAACGGAAGATGCGGAACGGTGGCAGGCTCTGCAGTAGCGCCTCGTGGAGGGGGGTGTAGCGACCGCAGGCCAGGGCCAGCGCCACCAACAACCCGCCCCACAGCAGCGCGGCCTGCTGCCGCCGTGACCGTGGCACGGGCAGCGGCAGCAGCAGCAAGCCGAGCATGCCGACGTAGATGCACGGTGCCCAGCCCACCCGGAACAGCGACCCCGCGGCCACCAGGGCCCGCCCGACGTAGGGCTGCCCCGTGTCCGGTATCCCCCAGGCGAATGGCAGCACGAACTCCACCAGCCGCAGGGGATGGAAGGACAAGGCCTGGATCTCGTCTCCCGCCAAGCCGCCGCTGCGGACCGACTGGCTGAACGAGGCCAGTATCTGGAGGGTCGGCAGCAGCGTCAGCGCCAGCGCCACGGCGGCGCAGGGCCACCCCGTCTGCCAGAGGCGGCAAAGCACCGCCTTCGGCCTGGCCCTCTGGCGCGCGGTCAGGCCGAGGATCAGCGTGCTCAGCGGCACGACGAGGGCTGCGGTAATGACCTGCTCCAGTTCCCCGGCCAGGAAGGCCAGGCCGAAGGCGGCCCCCGCCGCCGCCGACCAGCGCTGCCGGGTGGCCGCCGCCGCGCTCGAGCTGGCCTGCAGCCACGCCGTGGCCGCCAGTAACAGCCAGGGCGCTGAGGTAAAGTGGAAGGAGAACAGCATGCTCTGCATGTAGCCGCTCCCGCTCAGAATCACGGCCCCCACCATGGCTGGCACCGCGCGCAGACGGAGGCCGACGCGGAAGAATAGGAAGCCGCTGCATCCCAGCAGGAAGTAGTGCGCCAGGACGTAGAGCTTGGCGCCCCACCAGAGGCCAGGAATGAGACTGAGAAGAAAGGGCGGGTAGAAGAGCCCGCCAATGGGATTCCCCGCCAGCGACTGGCCGCACTGCGCCGAGGCATCCCATAACGGCAAGACGCCGGAGACGAGGGCCTGGCGCGCCAGGGCGCGAATGGGCATCAGGTAGGGCAGCACGTCGGTCAGCGCCAGGTACGTCCGCGGGTGCAACAGGCCGACGAAAGGCAACAGACCCACCAGGCCGCAGAGTCCGGCACCGAGCAGCGTCTGGTTGACCCGCGGCAATCTCATACTACGGCTTCACGGGAGGGCGCCGGAACCCCAGGGCGGCAGGGCTGGGCAGGGGCTTGGCAGGGAGCGCCAGACATTCGGCCAGCGCCAGCCCGCCGGGGACTATGGGCGACCTGGCGACAGCACCGCGAACATGGCCCTTCTCTCATGAGGCATCTCCAGCGCAGGCAGGCGGCGACGCGCCACCGTCCTGCGTTTGCTGCCGTGAACATATCGGCGCCCCACGCAAGATCAACGCCGCGGTCGCGCCGGGGGCGCAGGTCAGGTCCCAGGTGCTGCTGGGGATACGGCGGAGACCGCCGGCTCCAGGGGATTGCGTTATCGTGCGCTGTGCAGCCTGGAGCCCGCGATGCCAAGGACCCGCAGGGGCCTGGTTCGCGGTATCCCCCGTCCCCTGGAGCCCGCGATGCCAAGGACCCGCAGGGGCCTGGTTCGCGGTATCTTGAGCGAGACGCGGAGGCACGGGATACGGCGGGGACCGCCGGCTCCAGGGCTGGCGCCGGTCTGGCGCGCGGCGGAATAGCGAGGCCGTCCGCAGGCCACTTTAGCTGGTTCAGCCAGGCACGATACCGATTCCGCCCCCGATTTCTTCACCGCTTCTGAGTCGTCACCACCTACGGAGCTGACTTGCGCCCTCCTGCCGGTTGAGCCCTTGCAACGGGGGCTGTACCGCTCTATCTTCGGGGCCTGTTGCTAGGGCAAGATCCGCCCCGGGTCAGCCTCGGGTTTCCAGACGGTGTTTCCCGCGGGAGTCGCACGGCGGCCACGGCCGGGAAGGAGTCGGTTCGGTCATGGTGAGAGTTGCGTTTATCGGCTTGCAGCACTGGCATGCGCCGTTCTACATGATGGCCATGAAAGCGCTGGGCTACCCGATCGCGGCGGTTGCCGACCGGGATGCTTCCATGTGCGAATTCCGGGCTCGCGTCGGCGAGTGCGAGGCGCCGTGCTACACGGACTACGAGCGGCTGTTGCGCGAGATCAAGCCGGACCTTGTCTTTGCCCACGCGCCGCATGACCAGATGACCGATCTGGCCGCGTGGCTGGTGGAGCACAACCTGCCCTTTCATATGGAAAAGCCCATGGGGCTGTCGTGGCAGCGTCTGGCGGTTGTGGCGGCGGAGGCGCGTCGGAAAGGGCTCTGGAATGGCGTCGCGCTGGTCAGTCGCCAGTACGGCATCGTGCGGCGTCTGCGCGAGCTGGGGGGCGAGATGGGGGCGCTGCAGCGCTACTACTACGGGCTGTTTGCCGGGCCGCCGCTGCGCTACCCCGAGTGGCGCTGCGAGTGGATGCTCCAGCCCGAGCGCGCCGGCGCCGGACCGCTGTGGAACTTCGGCGCCCACGTGATCGACCTCTTCCTCCTGCTGGGCAAGGCGCCGGTGGTCGAGGTCACCGCCAACTGGACCTATGACATTCATCGTCTGCCGGTCGAGGATCTCTGCACCATCCGCATGAAGAACAGCCTGGGGGTGGTCGGGGTCGGCGAGGTGAGCTACAGCACGCCGACGGGCTACGAGCGCTTCTTTTCGGTATCCACCGATAGGCTGCAGGTGCATACCGACAAACTCGGCAAGGGCGTCATCAAGAAGTTCGGCGCCGCGCCCGAGGAGATTGATGGCCCCGAGTTCAACGACGTGTACCCGTTCCAGACGCGGGACGTCATCGAGAGCTTTGCCGTCGGCCGCCCCGCGGTGGCCGATATCCACGACATGGTGGCGACACTGCGGGTCATGGAAGCGGCAAAGGCCTCGGCGCAGGCGGGTGGGAAGCCCATCGTTCTGCCGGCGCTCTGAGGCTCGAGGTTCGGCAACCGACGACCAGGCAGGCCTGCCGCGACGGCGGACGGCGGCAAGCACAGCAGGAGCGGCGCACCATGAGAGTAGTGTGTTTTGGCGACAGCCTCACGTCCTGCGGCGGGTTCAATGGCCGCTACAGCGACATTCTTCAGGACCGCTTTCCGCAGCATGAGTTCATCAACAAGGGAGTGGGCGGCAACTCCTTCGTGGATGCCAGGGCTCGGCTGCAGGAAGAGGTGCTGGCCCTCAATCCCGACGTCGTGGTGGTCGAGTTTGGCGCCAACGACTGGTGGAAGGCCGAGCGCTCACCGGCGGAGTGGGCCGCGGACCTGGACGCGATCGTGCGCCAGTTGCGGGAGGCGGGCATCGCGGTGATCATCGCCGGGGTCTTCGGCCCCTACCCTGGGGCGAAGGGGCAACCGGTGGAGAAGATCTACGGCGCGGACGAGCGTTCGCGGCAGTATCGGGAGCTTGAACGCGGCGTGGCAGAGGCCTACGGCTGTGCCTATCTGCCGAATCTCCAGCAGGCCATCCTCGGCGACCGCACCTGCTGGCGCGACCGCAACCATCCCAACGAACATGGCAACCGCTGTGTCGCCAACGAGTTCGAGCCGAGTTTAGAGCGTTTGCTGGGGGCGAAGGCGCGGCCGCTGCGTCAGCGCCGGTTGCAGACGACCCGCGACCTCTGGGACGAAGCGGTCGGGCTGGCCGGCGACCGTCTGGCGGCGGTGTGCGGTGACTGCAAGCTGACCTATGCGGAGGCGGACGCGCAGGTGCGGCGGCTGGCGGCGGGGCTGCTGGCGGTCACGGGTGCGGAGCGCCCGAAGGTGGCCATTTTCCTGCCGAACTGCCTGGAGTACTTCCTGCTCTACTGGGCCACGGTCAAGCTTGGCGGGATCGTGGTGCCGTTGAACACCTGGCTGCGCCAGGACAGCCTGGACTCGATCTTCGAGACCGTGGCTCCCGACTTGCTGGTGGTGCAGGGCAGGGGGGACCGCGATGTCCTGGCCTGCGCCAACCGGCGGCCCCAGCTTCCGGTGTTCGCCCTGGAACCGGCGGCCGGGATGGCTGACTTCGCGGCGCTCAGGGCGCACGGCGACGCGGTGCCCGTGGTTACCCTCGACCCTGACGCCCCGTCCATCATCATGCATACCTCCGGCACGACCGCGGCGCCCAAGGGTGCGGTGATGCGGCACTCGGACCTGATTTTCAACGTTATGACGACGATCCACGCGCAAGGGTTCAGCCAGCAGGACACGCACTTGCTGGTGAATCCGATGTTCCACTGCACGGCGCTCTACAGTTCGCTGCCCGCGGCGGCCTGTCAGAAGACGCCGGTCATCATCACTGCGGATACCTCGCCGGACGGGCTGTTGCGTCTGATCGAGAAAGAGCGCATTACCACCTTCCTCACGGTGCCCAGTGTGCTGCAGCGCATCACGGTGCTGCCCACGGTGGGGAGCTACCGTACCGACAGCCTGCGGGTCATCGGCTATGCGGGCTCGTTCATGCCGGTCAAGACGGTGCGCGAACTACAGCGGCTCTTCCCCGGGGTGGAACTGCACAACTTCTTCGGGCTGACCGAGACGATCTCGGCCACCCACAGCCTGGATGGCGACCAGTCCTTTGAGCGGCCTGATTCCATCGGGAGGCTGCTGCCGTTCGTGGAGGCGCTCATCGTCGACGAGAAGCAACAGCCGGTGCCTGCCGGCACGGTCGGCGAGCTGCTCTTCGCCCGCGAGAACGTCATTCAGGGCTACTGGAACAAGCCTGGCAAACTCGAGGAGTCGATCATCGAGGTCAATGGTCGGCGCTGGTTCAACACCGGCGACTTGGCCGCGGCCGATGCGGACGGCTTCTTTTTCATCAAGGGCCGCAAGAAAGACATGATCATCGTCGGCGGCGAGAACGTCTTCGCAGCCGAGGTCGAGGCGGTGCTGATGAACTGCGACAAGGTCAAGGAGGCAGCCGTCAAGGGCATTCCGGCTACCGGCATCCGCGAGTCACTGGGTGAGCTGATCAAGGCCTATGTGGTGCCTGACGATCCCTCGCTGACCGAGCTCGAGGTGCGTCGGCATTGCCACCGGCTGTTGCCCTCGTACAAGATCCCGCAGGTCATCGTCTTTCTGTCGGCGCTGCCGCGCAACCCCGCCGGCAAGGTGGTGAAGGACGAGCTGAGCTGAGGGCAGCATCCATGGCCCCTTCAGCCTCTGAGCCAAGCGTTTTGAGCCCCGTGAGTGCCGCGCCTGGTCCTCTCGTCGGCAAGACGATCCTGTTGCTGCCCTACTCCCACATGGACTGGGCTTGGTGTTTCACCCGGCGTTGGCATCTGGCGCGCTACACGGCCATCTTCGATGAGGCCTTGCGGCTGGCGGCGGCGGATCCGGCGTTTTGCCTGTTCATCGACAGTCTGGCCGAGAGTATCGAGCCCTACTTTGGGGTGCGCCCGGAGGCCAGGGAGGCCTGGAATCGGCTGGTTGAAGCGGGCCGTTTCGCGGTGGTTGGCGGGCAGTACGTGAATCTGCGGCCAGCGACGGCCCCCGAAGAGCTGTTTCTCCGCAATCTGGAGGTCGGGCGGCGGGTGCTGGCCGATCTCCTGCCTGCCGCCAGACCGTGCGGCTACGCCAACCTGGACACGGCCATTGGCCACTCGCAGTTGCCACAGATTCTGGCCCTGGCACGGCTGCGCTACCTGCTGGTTGGGCGTTCGGAGGCCGGACTGGCGCAGGATGGTCTTCCCAAGCTGTTCCGCTGGGAGGGCCCGGAGGGCAGTTCCATCCTGGTTTTGGTGCAGCACTACGGGGTCTGCGCTGAGTCCTTCCAGCGGCTCGCCGACCCCGCCTCCGAGGTGCGGGCCAAGGCTCAGGCCGAGTTCAATGAGCGCTTGCGGCCCCAGGCCGCGCTGGGCCTCGATACCGTGTACGCCATCATCGGCGCCGATGACAACCGCTACCTGCATGACGCCAGCTCCGACCGGCCGTATGACCTGCCAGGCATCCTGAGCGCTGGGGGCGCCCACGGAGCGTCGGCCATGATCCTGGCCACCCCCGATGAGCTGGTCCGCAGAATTCTGCCGCAAGCCGCCCGGCTTGAACTGCGGCGGGGAGCGCTGGACCAGGCCGATGTCGCCTACAATGGGCCGTTTGGCCAGCACGGGTTGCGCGAGCTGCGCGACCGCACGGCCGCCGCTCTGGTCGAGGCCGAGGTGTATGACGCCCTCGCCGCGGCGTCGGGCGTCGACCGTGAGAATCCGCCCGATCTCGAGCAGGCCTGGCGCCAGGCCCTGCGCGGCCAGAGCCATGCGACGCAGTACCTGTTTGCGGCCGACACGGAGGCCCTGCGTCAGGATCTGGCGGAGGCGCTACGCCAGGCCGAGGCAGCTCGGGAAGATGCCTTCGAACGCCTGGCGCCCGGTTGCCTGCCGCAGGATAGCGATACGGTCGCGGTCCTCAACCCACTGCCCTGGGAGCGCTCCTGCCTGGTGTCGGTCCCGGTGTGTCGCACGGACTTTAGTGTGCCTGGTTTCAGGTTGACCGATGACACCGGCGCCGCCGTGCCGCAGCAGGCGTTACCGCCGCCCAACGGACACCGTGTCGGCGAATGGGACATCCTCGCCCGCCTGACCCTGCCGCCGGGCGGAGTCCGCATCCTGAGACGGGTCCCGGATCCGACCCGGAGCCCTCGCCGCCCGGAAGCGCTTGCCCTGACGGGCAGGGTGCAGGCCGGGCCTTGTTGTTTGACCTGGGAGGACGGCCGGTTATGCCAGGTGGAGGGCGGTGGCTTCGCCTTGGCGGGCAGCGCCGCGGTCTCCATCCTTGAACCGCTGCGCCATCCCACTCAGGTACGGGGTTGGATGACCACGGCCATCGAGGCGCCCGCGGAACGGGTCAAGGTACTCAGCCTGCGGCAGTGCGAAGAGGGCCCGCTGCGCTGGGGCTTCGAGCGGACCCTTGCCTGCGGACCGCACCGGCTGCGGCAGTGGCTCCATCTCGATGCCGAGGCGCGCCTGGACGTCACCACCGAGATCGCTTACGGAGCGGACCTCTGCACCTTCGCGCTGGCCATCCCCTGCAGCCCCGCGGCGCGCCTGCTGGCCTCGATCCCGTTCGGGGTCGAAGCGCGCACGGCGGCGCCCGTCGAGGCCGCGCCCGATGCGTCGAGCCGGATCATCGAGCGCCTGGTGCCCGGGGTGTTCTACGCCCGTGACTGGGTGTCGTGCAGCACGCCCATTCAGGATTGGGCTCTGGCGGTGCTGGAGGGTGATCGCTACTGGCTTTGCCGCGATGGCGCGGGCTGC
>CAILKC010000197.1 GCA_903834675.1 uncultured Victivallales bacterium
AAGTACTTGAGGCAGTCTGGTCCGAGCAGAAGTTCCCGCTTGAGAAGACGATGCGTCCCCGACATGATGCCCTTGACGTGGTAAACATCGAAGTAGGGCCTGATGCTCGACCGGTGTTTGCCGACGTAGTACGGGATGAAGGGGTCGCGCTTGCCGGTGGCTGGGTTGGGGAAACAGAACCCCCACATGTAGACCCCGCGCTTGCCGCCGTGGGCCTCGTCGTGGAGGAAGGTCTCCACGTCCTGCAGCGGGGAGAACGTGAGCTTGACCTCCGGCCCACATCCCGGCTTTGCCTGTACAGTGGTTCCCGACATTGGTACTCCCTGGGTTACGGCACAGAAGCTGTGCTCCATGCCGAGTTTGTGGCGCCAACGGGACACACGCCCCATCGCCTGGCGCCGCTCATCTTCCCGACCGCCGCTCTCAATCCATCAACTCATGGCACTTGTCAGGGCTCTTCGAGCACGATCCAGTGACCACGCTTACGGCGGAGGTGCCCTTGCGGCCGCAGTACTTACAGACATACGGGGATTGCTCGTCAATGAGCTTGTGGGCTCCCGATGGGCTCTTCGAGCACTTGCCGGAGGTCACACTGACCGGCGAACTCCCGGTCCTGCCGCAGAAGGCACAGGTGTACTTGGCCATTTGCCACCCCTCTTGCTGCGCTACTCTTTCCCGCGTTTCCGTGCAGCGCCTGGCTTCGGCCAGGCGTTCCTATCTCTCGCAGGTCGCCAAGACGATACAGGACGGCAAGGGCTGGCGCAAGAGCCGCAAAGCCATTTCGGGTCAGGCGCGATAGGTTGGGCTGGTGAAATAGGGGGGTAGGTCATGCAAGTGCGAATTGCCGAGGGGCGCGAGGGTGATATCCGCCGGCTTCTTCAGGGTTTCGGGAAGTACGTTCTCGATCTGAAGGTTGGCAACAGGTCTCTGCTGGACGGCCCGCAGGACGCTGCCGCTGGCACGGATCTGGTGCTCACGCTGAAGTGCCCCTGCCATGAGTTCCGGGCGCTACGCACCGTGCTTGGCCCGCTCGATGCGGCGGCGGAGCCCGTTGTCGATGCGCGTCCTGATGCCGGTAGCATGGGGGTCCTGGTTGGGGGCCAGCCGCGGGCGCTGGTCTGTGCCACGCCCACCGCGAATGCCGCCGGCTCGGGGGCTGCGCACCTCGTGCTGGTTGGAGGCAGCAAAGTCCCGGCTGGGAACAGCATTCCGTGGGCCGCCATCACCGTTCTGCATGACGATTCCCGGACTGGGCTTAGCGATCTGGCCTGCCTGACGGGGCTAGAGCACCTGGAGGTGGACGGCTGCAGTCAGCTTGGCGATGTATCCTGCCTGCGGGCGCTCGCCGGACTCAGGACGGTCGCGCTGCGCCGCTGCCCGTCGCTGACAACCCTGGACGGACTCGCCGGACTCGCCGATCTGACCGCTTTGGACCTGAGCTGGTGCGCGGAGCTGACGAATCTGGACGGGCTGAAGGGACTGGCCTCGCTAACCTCCCTAGACCTCAGCATGTGTACGGCCCTGACGGACGTGGGCGGGCTCGGTGGCCTGAGCTCGTTGGCATTCCTCGACCTATACCGCTGCCTGGCCTTGACCACCGTAAGCGGGCTCGCAGGACTGAGCTCGCTGACGACTCTGAGCCTCCGCAACTGCACAGCGCTGACGAGTGTGGACGGGATCGGCGGCCTCACCGCCCTGAACATGCTGGACCTCTCGGGCTGTGAGTCTCTGACGAATGTGGACGGGCTGGCGGGACTGACCGCGTTGGCCGCGCTGGACCTGTCGCACTGTGAGTCTCTGACGAATGTGGACGGGCTCGCCGACCTCACGTCACTCGCCGCGTTGGACCTGAGCTGGTGCGCCGCGCTAACCAACGTCGATGGCCTCATCGGCCTTACTGCTCTGTCGGCGCTGGACCTGCACGGCTGCACGACGCTGGCGAACGTGGACGGCCTGGCGGACCTCACCGCCGTGACAGCGCTGGAGCTCTGTGGCTGCGAGTCCCTCGCCAATGTGGACGGACTTGCCCGCCTGACCACTCTGACCACGCTCGACCTGGCCGACTGCCGTTCCCTGGCCAGCACCGCCGGTCTCGCCCCCCTGACTGCCCTGACCACGCTGAACCTGGGCGGCTGCGAGGCCCTGACGGACGTGGGAGCGCTGTCGAAGCTGACCGCCTTGACCGCGCTGAACCTGGGCGGCTGCGGCGCATACATCGACGTGGGTGTACTCGCCCACCTGACCTCATTGACCTTACTGAACGTCTCCGGCTGCGAGACACTGACGACCGTCGACGCCTTGGCGGGATTGACCGCTCTGACCTGGCTGGACCTCAGCGGCTGCGGCGCCCTGACGAACGTGGATGGGCTCGCCGGCCTAAGCGCGTTGGCATCTCTGGATCTACGGGGTTGCAGCGCGCTGAAGAACGTGAACGGACTCGCCCGCTTGACCGCTCTGACCTACCTGGACCTGAGCGGTTGCGGCGCGCTGGCGGACATCGGCGGGCTGACGGAACTCGCCTCCCTGAGTACGCTCAAGCTCTGGAACAACGACCTCCTGACGAACGCGAACCAACTCGTTGCCCTTACTTCCCTGACCTCGTTGCACCTGAACTGGTGCGGATCTCTGGCGAACGTCGATGGCCTCGCCGCCCTCACGTCGCTGACCACGCTGGATTTGGGCCGGTGCGGATCTCTGGCGAACGTCGATGGCCTCGCCGCCCTCACGTCGCTGACCACGCTGGATTTGGGCCGGTGCGAGGCGCTGACGAGCATAGACGGGCTTGCGGGCCTGATGTCGCTGACTGCGCTGGACCTGAGCGAGTGCGAGTCACTGGTCAGCGTTCGTTCCCTGCGGACCCTCGGGTCCCTGCGCAAGCTGGACCTCAACCGCTCGCCCGCGATTCGAGATCTCGACCTGCTCACGTCATGCCGGGAACTCCGAGACCTCCGCTTTGACTCTGATCCGCCGGCGGCGGCGGCCGTGCTGGTGGCTACAGCATGGGCGCGACAGGACGCGGCGTGGTTCCAGCAGGAAGGGAAGATCACGGAACTGCTGAAGCTTGTCGGGCTAAGCAAAGCACCCGGGTTGCTGACCTCGCGGCTGGCGGGCGGGTTCTCGCTCGGACACGGGGCGGCTTGGGCGGCTGAGGCGCTGCTGGGCCTCGTCCGGGTGGCGCGCAAGCGTGGCGAGGTGGCAGGGACCGTCTGGCAGGAAGTGTTCGATGCGTGCCTGCGGCTGGGTGATCCGGCCTTCCGGCCGCACCTCCAGGCCGCGGTCGAGGCGTTGGACACGGAGACTGACCGCAGTTGCATCCTCGGGCCCTGGCTGGAGACGCTTGCGCGTGTTCCCGAGTCAGCGCGCTCCTGGGCGCTGGACCAAGTGGCGGTGATCATGGAGACGCTCGCGGATGACTCCGCCAGGAAGACCGACCTCACCAAGAAGGAAGGGCGATGACGATGGCTGAAACCATGGAACTACTGCAGAGTCTGAGGGCGGGGACGATGCCGTGGCCCGAGTATGCGCGCCGCGTAGCCGAGGGCCAACTGGCCGACCCAGGCCAGGGGCCGATCGTGCCGGCCTTCGGGGCAGCGCACCCAGAGCACCCGATGGCGGGAGCGAACCGGTTACCCCGAATAGAGGCGGCCGACGGACTGCGCGACGCCGCACGGGAACGCACAGAGCCCTTCCCGCCGCCCGTGCTTGAGGTGATCCACGCCTGTCTCCTTGACTGCTGCGCCGCCGTACGGTCATCGCTGGCACTGGCCCTGTTCCAGGCCGGGGACGAGACCAGTGTCGGCCCACTGACGGAACTGCTGCGTCTCGAATCCTCGCCGGATATGCCGGGGCGCTTGGAGGCCGTGCGACGCTTCGCACGGGCCGCCCTTGGCCGCTGTGCCGGCCGCGGGGAGATCCACTCGCAGCCGGGCCGTCCGCTGCTCCTCTGCCTGGCACGAGACGTTGAACTGGCGGCCAGCCTCGACGACCTGGCGGAAGAGTACGGGCTCCATCTTTTCCAGACCCACACCGCCATCGATGTGATCGCGATTCCCGCGGTTGCGCAGGTGGTCGATCTGGCTGCTTGTCGCCCTGATGAGTGGGCGGTTTTCCGGGGTTACCTGGAGGAGCTGGTAGCCGTAGTCCCGGACCTTCCCCCGGACCTGGAGCTGGGGGCGCCGGACGAAACCCCGCTCCTGCTGATGAACTGCCCTGATAGCGGCGACGGGATGGATGCGGGCCTGGTGAAAGCGAAGGGGACCATCTTCCGCTTCGGTACGGGCTGCCGGGACACGGTCATCCAGGTGATCCGCCAGGCGTTGGCCGACTGTCGTGCTGCGGTCGTGGGACCCATCACCACGGACATGATCCGCGAAGCACTGAAGTCACGGCAATGCTGACGAATCGCCATCGTGAACTGACCCGGATCGATGCGGCGGGACGCCGCGCCTTCCTGACAGCTCTGGGCCGGAAGCGCGGCGCCCGCATATGCCACTACACGGCGGAGCCCTGCGCCGCAACGCCAGCGGAGTTTGCTCGGCTGATTGCGGATTCCGCTGAAAGTGGACACCAATTCCGATCCACGGTGAACACCTGAGTCCTCCCGAAGGCTCTCCGGGCGGTGTCTGCCTGGTGTCCACCGTAAAGGTCACCGGGAGCCGGACTTATCGGCGACATGGGGAACCGTCTTGTTCGGGGGCGCAGGTCAGTTCCGTAGGGGCTTCTGTTTCGATCGTCTCCGCGTCCGGCGAGCAAAACGGGTCACTTGACTCTTGGGGGAGACTTCCGGCGGGACGTGTCGCGAATGCCAGACGCCGCGGAG
>CAILKC010000198.1 GCA_903834675.1 uncultured Victivallales bacterium
AGCCGGCCATCGATCACCGCATCCTCTTCTGGCAGGCCCGCCAGGCCGGCGTTACGGGGGTGCTGTACTGGTGTGTTTGCTGGTGGGATGGCCTGCCCGGACCCGCGAACGGCCAAGCAGCCTTCCCGCAGGTGCCCATCCGCTTCGCCGAACACTTGCAGACCTACACGAGCTTCGGCGCCAACGGCGATGGTCTGCTGGTCTGGCCCGGACCGGAGATGACCCCGTACCCGTCCATCCGTCTGGAGGTCGTTCGCGACGGCATCGAGGATTACGAGTACCTGGCCCTCCTGGAACGCTGCGTGCAAGCCGTCGAGGCGCTCCCCGCCTCACGCCAGCCCCCGGCTGCCGCGCTCGCCACGGCCCGTGGCCTCTGCCGCGTTCCGCCCGAGATATCGCGCAGCTTCACCGAGTTCACCAAGGATCGCGCCGTCCTGCTGGCGCAGCGCCACGCCATCGCCGATGCCATCGAGACGCTGGTGGCCATCCTGGGCCACGAACCGCCCCCAGCGCCGTGCCTCCAACCGCGCTGATTGGCCCCCGGCGTTCGCTCGTCTATGTTGTTGCTGATAAGACACCACCCCAAGGCCGCCGCAATCTGCGCCACCCCAAGCCGCGAGGACCCGAGCCATGAGTGTGACCATCGCCAACGTCAACGCCAACTTCGAGCGCGAGCCCATGGTTCGGCCCTTCGGTTTCAAGGGCGGCTACATGAGCGAGATTTGGCAAGCCGTCGTCGGCCTCCAGTCCAGCTCCGGACAACGCGCCGCAGCCGTCAGCGCTCAGAGCGTGCTGTGGTCTGATGCTGAACTGTTTGCGCGCACCTCCGAGGCCGCTGGTAACAGCCTCATGTTCGCCATGACCGAGTTCGCCCTGCGCCGCGCCAAGGGGATGACCTTCGAGACGCCCCTCGACCTCCTCGACCGTCTCCTGCCCGAGGTCTATGAATACGGCAAGACCATCACCTGCAAGCCCGATCTGCGGCTGACCTTCGCGCTCAACGCCCTGGTCGGCGTCGATGCCGCCGCCTGGGTGCTCTACGCTCGCGAGAACGGCTTCGCCAGCTTCGATGCCATGATCCCCGCGGCCTACCGCGCGGCGCTGAGTCACCGGCACGAACGCGTGGCCTGCATCCCGCTCATGGCCTACGCCATTCCGATGAGCGAGATCCTGCAGCATGCCGAGGAGGGCTTCTTCTTCCTCAAGGTCAAGATCGGCTCCGATCCCGATAAGGATGGCGACCGGGAGAAGATGCTGCGCTGGGACATGGCCCGGGTCGAGGCCATCCACAAGGCCATTGGCCAGCGTGAGACGCCCTACACGCAGAATGGCAAAATCCCCTACTACTTCGATGCCAACGGCCGCTACGACAGCAAAGAGCGCTTGCAGCGTCTTCTGGATCACTGCCGCAAGATCGGCGTCTTCGAGCAGATCGCCATCATCGAGGAGCCCTTCCCCGAGGATTACACCGTGCCGGTCGGCGACCTCGGCGTGCGTATTGCCGCGGACGAGAGCGCGCACTGCGACCACGATGTCGAGCAACGCATCGCCCTAGGCTACGGCGCCATCGCCCTGAAACCGATCGCCAAAACCCTCAGCATGACCCTCAAGATCGCGGACGTGGCCCAGCGCGCTGGCATCCCCATGTTCTGTGCCGATCTGACCGTCGGCCCCCTCCAGGTCGATTGGAACAAGACCTTCGCCGCGCGCCTGGCGCCACTCCCCGGCATGAGCATCGGCGTGGTCGAGACCAATGGCCACCAGAACTACGCCCACTGGCCGGCCATGCAGAGCTACCACCCCGCCGCAGGCGCCCCGTGGACCCAGGTCCAGCGCGGTTGCTTCCACCTGGACGAGCGCTTCTTCGCGACCTCGGGCGGCATCCTGCAAGACTCGGCGCACTACCTGGATCTGGTCTTCGCCAAGCGTTGAGGCAGCATGCGGCACGTCGATCCCCAACGCCATCGCGCCTGGTTCGCCGTGGGCGTCGCGCTGGTTGTGCTGAACGTGCCCCTTGGCTGGATTGGGGGGCTGGTCTGCGCCGCGCTGGCGGCCGAGCAGCGCGACCCGCGCTGGCTCTGGCGCGGGGCGGCTATCTACGCCTTCTCCTGGGTTCTCCTGGGGGTCGGCGTTCTGATCAGTGGCAAGGCCGGAGTGACTCGGGCCCGAGAGATCTTGCGCCGACGGCGGCGGCTCCGCGAGATTCTGCAGTTTCGCCGCCGACGCCGCGCCGCCAATGCCGCGCCCCAGACCCCCACTCCGTAGCGCCCCGCAACCGACGCGACGGCCTCACTCCCAGGGCTTGAGCAGCACTTTGCCGCACTGGCCGGTGGTCTGCAACTCGAAGGCCGCGGCGATGCGGTCCATGGGGAAGCGATGCGTGATCAGCCGCTCGATGGCGGGGCCACTGCGTTGAATGACCTGCATGAGGCGGGGCATATCGCCCATCCGGAAGTGCCAGCAACCATGCACGGTAAGGCCTTTACGGATCATGTGGTTGCTGCCGTCGATGGGGACCTCGGCGCCCTCGCCAACGATAGCCACCTGACCTAGGCGCCGGGTGGCATCGAGACACAGGCGCCGCGAGCTGCCGGTGCCGGCGCAGTCGATGGCCTTGTCGACGCCCTGGCCGCCGGTGAGCTCCCGGAGCCGCGACAGGGTGCCTGAGTCCGCCGGATCGAGGACCGCCTCGGCGCCCAGTTCCAGCGCCAACTTGGCCCGGTAAGCATTGCCCTCGACGCCCAGCACCCGGCAACCGCGGAAACGGGCATTGATGATGCCGCCCAGGCCGACCGGCCCCAACCCCGTGATCAACAGCGTGTCAAAGGCATCCACCGCCAGCCGCTGCATCGCGCCGAAGGTCGGGCCGAAGCCGCAACAGGCCATCGCGCCGTGGTCGAACGACATCCCGGTAGGCAGGATGGGCAGCAGCCAGTCAGGCTTGAGCAAATACTGGGTCATGGTGCCAGTGAACTCCTGGCCGCCGGTGAAGGCCTTGTAGTCAGCCTGCTGCTGGCAGTGGATGTAGTCCCCCGACAGGCAGCAGGAGCAGGCCCCACACGCCAGCATGGGCATCACCACCACCCGGTCGCCGACCTTGACCCGGCCCGGCTGCGCCACCTCGACCACCTCGCCGCACGCCTCATGGCCCAGGGCATGGCCGGCGTGACCGGCAACGTAGCCCTTGAACTCGGTGCAGAGCGGCGCGGTATGTACTTTGACCAGGGCCCAGTGCTTGACCGAACGGGGCATCGCGACCTCGATGGCAGCGGCCTGACGGACCCCGGTGATGGCAGCCTGCTTCATGGCAATCTCCTTCTCTGCAGTCCTGTTTGCGGCCCGTAACTCGCGCTCCGGCACCCGCCCCCGCCCGCCGGGCACCCCACCAACGTACTCCGCCGCCGCGGGGTCCTGCAAGTCGAGCGCGTAAAACTTGGGGTCAACCCTCGACTTTTAGCTTCACATTGCTGTAATAGGTGGCATTAAACCATGGAATCGACGCCTAGGCTACTCCCGGTCCCAAAGCCTGACACCACGCGTGGGTTACGGCAAGAATGGTGGACCAAGGCTTGGACGCCAAGGGTATGCGCATTCTTGTCAATACAAGGCTAAAAGTCGAGGGTTGACCCCATGATCTCTTGCGTTCTATTGCGACCCACAATATGATGCCGCCGATGCATTGCGCTGCAGGTCGCTACGGTCGAGGGGCGACGGCTAAGCCAGAGGAACCGCCATGGATCAGCTTGTATTCCGACGGGCCGCGGAGGCGGAAAGCGCCGCCGTCTTCGCGATTCTGCGTGCCGCCTTTCCCGCCGCTGCGGATGCTGGCCTGGAGCGTCTGCGCCGCCTGGCCTTCGACGAGTGGCATGATCTGGTGGTGTTGGCCCAGGACAGCCGACCGGTGGCCGTGGCACATGTCGAGCCGCACCGCTTGCGCGTCGGGGCCTGCTCGGTGTTGAAGGCGGACATCGGTCATGTGGCCGTGCGCCCGGACCTGCAGGCGCAGGGCCTCGGCACCCGCTTGCTGCAGGAGATCGTCGCCTGGTTGCCGCAAGAGCGTTTCCAGATTTCCCGTTTGGGTGGGCTGATGCGGTTCTATCAGCGCTTCGGTTACGAGCCCTTCCCGCGGCGCTACGTGACCCTGCCCGTACCGGCGCGCGATGCCGTGCTGAAGGGCACGCCGTGGAGTGAACTGCTGGCGGTGCAGGCCGGGATTCAAGCGCAGGTGCGGCCCTACGATCCGGCCCACGACTTCCACGCGGTGTACCGCTTGCGCGCCGCGGCGGCGCTGCGGCCGGGAGCGCTGGTGTTGCCCACGAATCCAGGCCCGGCGCCGACGACCGGCCCCGACCCGGCCAAACTCGTGTTTGTCTACCTGCGCGATGGCCGCATTGAAGGCTACCTGCGCGGCGGACTGGCCCGGGTGCATGCGGGTGACCCCGACCTGCGCTACTGCCTCGACGAGCTGGCCGTGGCGCCCTGGGATCCGGAGGCGGTCGGGGCGCTGGTAAAAACGCTGCTGGCCAAAGCCGTGGACCGCGCCCCTACCGAGATCATGGCGCGGCTGCCGTATGACGAACAGCTCTTCGCTGCCCTCACGGCGGCGGGCCTTCCCTTCACTGTCCTCGAAATGCGCCAGGCACTGGATGGCAACATGATGCAGGTGGTTGACCTGTACAGCACCCTGCGCGCCATCGCGCCGGAGTTGACCCGGCGACTGCGTGCGGCCGGCTGCTGCCCCTGGCAGGGCTGCCTGGAGTTGCGCCTGCCCCGGCTGGCTGCCGACCTGCGCCTTACGCCGGACCAGGTCAGCGCGGTGCCGACCGGCTCGGCCGAGACGGTCCTTGAGCTGAGCCACGCCGCCTTCATTAAGGCGCTGTTCGGGATTCAGGGGCTGGCAGAGGCCGCTGCTAATGTCGCCACGCTGAGCGGGCCGCAGCAAGTAACCGCGGGCATCCTGTTCCCGCGCCTGGCGGCGGCGTCCGGCGCCTGGGGGTAGGACCCTGACGCCGGGGCTGTTTCTTTTTCCGGGTGGTAGGCACGCTGGAGTCGGCGGTCTGCCTCGGCACTGCCGGGGCTTCCGCCGTACATGGGGATACCGCGAACCCGCCCGAAACGGGCTGGGCATCGCGGGCTCCAGGGCGGCGGCGGGATACCGCGAACCCGCCCGAAACGGGCTGGGCATCGCGGGCTCCAGGGCGGCGGCGG
>CAILKC010000199.1 GCA_903834675.1 uncultured Victivallales bacterium
TAAAGCACGGCCGGGGCTATTGCCCGAACCGATAGAAACGGTGCGCGTTGGTCGCTTGGGTGTCGTGATACTGGAGCAGACCACCCGCGTCGGCGTTGGTGATGCCCAGCAGCCACCAGTTGGTCATCCACGCGCCGATATTCGTCTGAGCGTAGATCCCGTAAGTCTGATTCGAGCCGCCCTGCCCGCTGACGCGGATGCTGGCCGGGCCGTCCGCCATGATCGTCAGGTTGGTCACCGCGCGTGGTTCAGCCTATAAACGGCAGTTGAAAAAGCTGGTCAGCAAGCGGGGAGGCTGATTTTCTTGGGGCATGCCGCTGCAAATCGCTCCCATCGGGGCTCACCGGCAAGGTGAGCCGGACACCGCCCTCTATTGCCCGCCCAAGAGTTCGACTGCGCTGTTAGCGACGCGGGTGCCCTTGGATGTCCACGGCAAACGCCTCTACGTGGAATGGGATCCGCATGCGCCGGTCACGCCCTTGGGGCAACTGGTGTATTTCAGCCAGTTTCTGGCCACTGCCGAACTCTATACGAACTGGGTGAGCGAGTGCCCTCTCGTCTACACCAGCCCCAATGCGCCCAGCCTCAACGATCTGTTGGGAACGATCACCTTGTCGATCCTGGCGGGCAACCGGCGCTACGCCCACGTGACGGCGCTGCGGGGCGACACGGTGAATCCTCAGGGGTTGGGCATGAGCCGGGTCTTGAGCGAGGACGCCGTCCGCCGAGCCTTTGCCGAGGAGGACGCCCCAGCCCTGGAGCGCTGGCAACAAAAGCACCTGTTGCACAGCGTCGAGCCGGTGCTCAAGGAGCCTTGGATCTGCGACATCGATGTGACGATCAAGACCCTCTACGGCCGACAGGAAGGGGGCCAAGTGGGCTACAACCCGCACAAGCCGGGCCGCGTAGCGCACGCCTACCACACCTTTTTCATTTCCCGGTTGCGGCTGGCCCTCGATGTGGTGGTGGCCCCGGGCAAACAGTTTCACAGCCGGGCTGTGAGCCAAACGTTCTGGGGGTGGTGGGATCAGTTGTCGCCCCAGCAGCGGCCCTATTTGCTTCGGGGCGATTGCGCCTTTGGCAACGAGAACTTCCTGGTCGAGTGCGAGCAGACCCAGCGCGCTCAGCGGTATCTGTTTCGTTTGCGCAAGAGCCCAGGGTGTGTGCGGATGATCGAAAGACTCAGAGGCCAAGGAGGATGGAAGGACTGCGGGCAAGGCTGGCAGGCCAAAGAATCGCTTCTGGCCCTGCAAGGCTGGAGCCGCCAGCGGCGGGTGATCGTGTTGCGGCGTGGCATCCGACCGCAGTCCCAAGAACCCAAGCAGCTTGGGGATGAGGCGGCCACCTGGCATCAACCCTTCCTGAAGGGCTTGACGGCGGTCGCCGCGCCCGAGCCCGACTACGAGTATGCGTTGCTGGTGACCAACACCGACTGGGACCTCTCGGGTCTGGCGCAACTCTATCGGGAACGGGCCGACTGTGAGAACACCATCGACGAGCTCAAGCGGCAGTGGGGCTGGGGCGGGTTTGTGACCCAGGACCTGCTGCGTTGCCAAGTGGCGGCACGCAACGTGGCCTTGATCTACAACTGGTGGAGCCTCTTTGTGCGCTGCGTCGATCCCGAGCGCTCGCGCGAAGCCATCACCAGCCGGCCCCTGCTGATGTACGCCGTGGGCCGGGAAATCAAGCACGCTGGCCAGACGACCATTGTGCTGACGAACACCCACGCCCAAGCCAGCCAAGTGCAGGAACAGTTGACCAACCTGAGCCTGTTTCTCAGCGGCTTGAAGAATACTGCGGAGCAGTTGAACTGCCCACAACGATGGCAGAGGATCTGGGAGAGAATTCTGACCCCTTTCCGCAAACTGGAGGACCTCTGCCACGACTGCTTTGGCGAAGAGGCCACCCTACCAACCTAGCCGCGCGGCCCTCCGCCGCCAAAATTGCCGCCAAACCGGGTTCGAAGCGCTCCCGCAGCCCAAGCGGTCTGCCCTTCAACTGCCGTTTTTAGGTTGAAGCCATCCGTCGTCCGGCGGCCTTGAGTGTTGCGGCGATTATCGCCCTGCATGCGGCCCTTGGAGCCGAGAAACCAACCCCCACGCTGCCCGCCATTGCGTCGGGGAAGTTCAAGGCTTCGTGGGAGTCGCTGTCCGGCTACGAGTGCCCGGACTGGTTCCGCGACGCCAAGTTTGGCATCTGGGCACACTGGGGGGCGCAATGCCAGCCGGAGATGGGCGA
>CAILKC010000200.1 GCA_903834675.1 uncultured Victivallales bacterium
CCCCGTAAAGGTCACGTCAATCGGCGACGGAGCACCCCGCAGGTCGCCTTCCCAGCGCAGGAAGTGGGCACCGACGACGGGCGTGGAGCGAATAACCAGCGTCCCCTCGTCATACCAGCCTGCTCCGGCATACGTCTGCGTACCGGTCACACCAATTGAGCCAAGGACTGCCGGCCGGATACGCATGCCGAGGAAATGTTGCCGCACGCCCGTCCAGCGGATCTCAGAATCGCCATGGATAACGAAAGTGGCGGTGCTCCCCGTCCCGGTTGCCGGGGCGCTGCCAGTGCCCTGCCAACCTGTCGTGATGAACCGCGACCCGGTCGCGATGTGCGCGGGTACTGGATAGCTGGCTGTCGCCGTATCGCCGTCCGCGTAGATGCCCTGCAGGGTGCGTGTGCCTGTGATCGGATCTACAATCCAAAGCCGGTGGGCGCCGAACACCGCGGTAACGGTCTTGGCCGAATCCATGGTGATACGGCCCGGCGTATGGGTACCGGTCAGCGCACCCTCCCAGCGCAGAAACACGCTGTTCTCATTGGGCATCGGCGTGAGCACGGCTTCCGTCCCTGTGCTGTACCAGTCGAAATTACCGAACACCCGGCCGGCGCCTTGCGTCTGCACCGTGAGCAGGTACTGGTGATCCCAGTTCCATGCCGCTGTGTTCCGGGCGGCGAACGCCGTGAACGTCACACTATCCGCCAGGCCCGCCGCCGGCACGCTGCCGCTGCCCGCAAAGCCAGTGCACGCAAACCGTTCACCCGTGCCTCCCGCAACGGTCGCCGGCACTGACAGTGTTAGTTCTGAGCCACTCGTGAAGGTGCCATAGCCCATCTTGTAGGCAGGGTACCAGACTAGACCCGCCGGCCCGCTGACCTGCCCATAGTCCGAAGTCGAAGTTACCTCGACATCCTGCACCCAAAGCCACGTTACGTCTGAAGCCCGTGTGATAGTGAAGGTAAATTCGGTCCCCTCGCCCGCAGATGGCACGTCGCCCGTCCCCACCCAGCCTTGGCACGACCACCAAGCTGAACCGTCAAAATAGCGATACGGCACTCGCAGATGAATCACGCTCCCCGACTGGTGCTGGGAGTCATAGTTCATGGCGGCCAAACCCAGGTTGGATTCAATGTGCAGGTTCTTCAGTGTCAGCGGCGACGTCTCCTGTTCCATTGTTACCCGCGCGATGATGGCGCTCCCCCATTCACCGCCGGCATCTTGGAACCGCACGCCCAGGAAATGCGTGCCTGGCGGTATGTGACTCGTCAGTACTTGGTTCGAGTCAACGGAATGCACATCCGCATGCGCCGGCGCCGGAACAGTCAGCGGCAACGAGAAACCAAAGCCCGGACTGGCTTTTTCGTCCCAATAGTACTCGGCGCTGACGACGCCCGTGGCCGGCGGTAGCTTTGGGGTCTGATCCACAAAAACATAGAAGGTGGTAATCTGCGTCGAACTCCAAGAGCCGTCTGCTCGCTTCATGCGCAACCCCACAACATGCGAGCCCGGCAGTAGGGAGGAACTATCGAGAGAGATCGAAACCTCCTCGACCTCTGTGTCAAACTGGGCCGCATCCAGCGGCAGGGACCGCGCCAGCCCGACACCGGGATCGGTGTCAATGAAGAACTCGCCGCCGG
>CAILKC010000201.1 GCA_903834675.1 uncultured Victivallales bacterium
CCTGGCGTCCGGCCTGCTGCTGCTTTCCGACCTCGGCCGACGGCGGAACGCGCCCCGCGCCGCTGCTGCCCCGGAGAAACGGCTGCGCCTGGCGGTCATGCAGTGGGCCTCGACCGACCTTCAGGACCACACCGTGGCCGGCATCCTCGAGGGACTCCGCCAGCAAGGCTTCGCGGCGGGCCGCAACGCCGACATCCGCCTCCTCAATGCGGCCGGCGACAATGCCACCGGCAACGCCATGGCGCAGGACCTGGCCGGAGGAGGATACGACCTGGTGCTGACCGCCAGCACCCTCGCCCTGCAGGCCCAGGCCAAGGCCAACGCGGCCGGACGCCTCGTCCACGTCTTCGGCTGCGTTACCGACCCCTACGGCGCCGGCGTCGGCATCAGCGGCCCCAAGCCCGAACAACACCCGCCTCACCTGGTGGGCGTGGGCACCTTCCAGCCGGTCGAGCGCACCTTTCGCATCGCCCGCCGGATGAACCCGCGGGTGGCCAAGATCGGCGTCGTCTGGAATCCGGGCGAGACCAACTCCGAAGCCCAGGTGCTCAAGGCCCGCGCCATCTGCAAGGAACTCGGGATCGAGCTGCTCGAGGCCAATGCCGGCAATACCTCGGAAATACCGGAATCCATCCGCGCGGTCCTGGCGCGAGGGGCCGAGGCCGTCTGGGTCGGCGGCGACTCGGTGGCTACCTCCGCCCTCAGCGCCATCGTCGGCGCCGCCCGCGCCGCCAAAGTCCCCGTCTTCAGCAACGATCCCAGCGATACGGCCAAGGGCGCCCTCTTCAGCCTCGGCGCCTCGTACAAGCAGGTCGGCATCGCGGTGGGTGAGATGGGCGGAAAAATCCTGCACGGGACGAGTCCGCAGACCTTCGGCGTCGAGAACCTCGTCCCCGAAGTGCTGACGGTCAATGAAGCCGTGACCTCAGAACTCGCAGGCTGGACCATCCCGGCGGAGATCCGCGCCCAAGCCCAGGCCTCGGCAGCCGCCGCAACCGCCGCCACGACCCCCGCCCCGGCAACCCCCGCCGCGGCGGTCACCCCACCCGCCCCTCGCCTGCCACAGCCCGGCCGCATCTACAAGGTCGGCATTTTGCCCTTCGGCGCCCACCCCATGTTTGACCAACTCAACGCTGGCATCCGCGAAACGCTGGGCGCCGCCGGCTTTATCGAGGGCCGCAATCTGGTCCTGAGCAGCCTCCATCCCAACGGCGACATGTCACTGCTCCCGCAGGTGGCCCGCCAGCTTGCCGACCAGGAACTGGATCTAATCATCCCGCTGTGTACGCCCTGCCTTGGCGCTATCCTCGCCTGCAAACCGCGGATGCCGGTGGTCTTCGGCGCGGTTTCCTCCCCCGTGGAGGCCGGTGCCGGCAAGAGTTACACCGACCACCTGCCGCGGGTCACCGGCGCGGTCTGGACGGCCCCCTCCCCAACCCTCTTCCGCTGGCTCAAGACCCTTTACCCCGCCTGTAAAGTGGTCGGGGTGGTCTATAGCCCCTCCGATGCGAATTCGATGCGCGAAAAGGAGACCGCCCGGGCGCTGCTGGCCGAATGCGGCATGAGCTTGGTCGAACGTACCATCGCCAACTCCAGCGAGATCTCCCAGGCCGCCCAGTCGCTGCTGAGCGCCAACGTCGATGCCGTCTTCGGCATGGCCGACAATACCGTGGTCAGCGGCTTTGCCGCACTCGATCAAGTCTGCCAGCGGCACCGCCTCCCCGTGGTCGCCGATGACTTCAGCGAAATGGGCTCCGGCGCCCTTTACAGTTGCGGCGCCAGCCCCCAGGGCGAAGGCCGCCACACCGGCCAGATGGCCGCCCGCGTCCTCCTCGGCGAGAACCCGGCCACCATGCCCTTCGAACCCACTACGGAGATGGAAACCACCGTCGACCTGGCCGCGGCGGCCCGCCTCGGGGTCACCCTGCCGCCAGAGCTGCTGCGCGAGGCCAGCTTCTACCACCACGCCAGCGCCCGCCTGGGGCGGCCGTTCCGCCTGGCCCTCATCACCCTGACACGCACTCCCCTGCTCGACGCCGCCGAACAGGGCCTGCGGCGCGGCCTGGGCGAGGCGGGGTTCAAAGAAAAGGACGATTTCACCGTCAAGCGCTTCGAGGCGCAGGACGAGGCCACGCAGCTCCCGGCCCTCCTGGCGGCCGCCCGCGCCGAAGCCCCCGACCTCGTCGTCACCGTCACCACCCCCGCGCTCCTGGTCGCGGCGCAGCTCAGCCCCACGATCCCCCTCGTCTTCACCGCGGCGAGCGGCCCCGCGGCACGGGCCTTGTTGATCTCGGGAAATCGCCCCGCCCACTGTGCCGGGGTGCTCGCCGATCCGGCCACCGAACGCCGACTCGAGAGCGCCCCCGGCCCCGACGCCGCACGCAGCGCCCTTGACCTCTACGCGGCCTGGGGGGCACAGTCCGGACGCCTGGCCGCCAAGGTGCTGGCCGGCCTGTCGCCGCGCGACCTGCCCATTGAGACCCTCCGCCTTCCCCCAGACAGCGCCACCCCGGACCTTCCCAGCGCCACGCCCACGCCCACACCCACGCCGTCGGCGGCCAAGTCCCCCGCCCGGCCCTGGACCGTCTGTATCGTGCGCTACAACGATGCCCAGTTCGCTACCGATACCGAACGCGGGGTCCGAGACGGCTTCAAGAAACTAGGCTTGCAGGAAGGACGCGACCTCACCCTGCGCACCCTCAACGCCCAGGGCGATATGACCACCCTGACCAGCATTGTCACCGCCGTCCGCGCCGAGCGGCCCGACCTGGTCATGACCATCTCCACCCCGGCCCTGCAGGCGGCACTGCGGCAGATCACCGACCTGCCGCTGGTCTTCGGCTGCGTCGCCGACGGCGTGGTCGCCGGGGCGGGCACGTCCCCAACCGAGCACCGGCCGAACGTCACCGGCATCTCCTCGCGCCACCCCGCCGAAGGCATGGCCCGGCTGCTCAAACAGTGCGTTCCCGGCCTGCGCGCCGTCGGCACCCTCTTCTCGCCCGGCGAGGTGAACGCCGAACACAACCGCAAGCTGTTTGCCGCTGCCCTCGAACAGGAGGGGCTGAAGCTCATTGCCGTGCCGGTCAATTCCAGCACCGAGACCGTCGAGGCCACGACCGCGCTGCTGCGCAGCGACATCCAGATCATCTGCCAGGTTATGGACAACACCACCCGCCCCGCCTTCTCCCAGATCGCCAAGCGCG
>CAILKC010000202.1 GCA_903834675.1 uncultured Victivallales bacterium
CCGCGAACCAGGCCCCGGCGGGTCCTTGGCAGCGCGGGCTCCAGGCCGTACAGCGCAGGATAACGCCATACCGCCGGCGCGGTCCCGCTCAAGATACCGCGAACCAGGCCCCGGCGGGTCCTTGGCAGCGCGGGCTCCGAGGAGGCCAGCGGGGTCATGGCAGACGCCTGCCAGATCCAGCGGGGGTCTCTTAATTGAAACCGTCCTGGCTTCCTTCGCGGGCGCGTTGCATGTCGTGAGTGCCGCGGGTACACTAAGGGCAGCGGATGGCTATCGGGTCCTGCCCTCCGCAGGCTTGCCGCGGCTGTACGTCGGCCTGGAGATGCACCCGTGACTCGCAGTGAATTGTTGTTCTACGAACTCACGCGACTGCGCCGTGACTATATCCGCGGTCGTACCTGGCGTTGTGTCGTCGGGGTAGTCGCGGTGCTCTTGGGTCTATTCACCGTGGCCGTGCTGGCGGATGTAGCGCTGCGGCTCCACAGCGTCTGGTGCTGGGTGATCTGGCTGGCCTTACTGGCCGTGGTTGGCGTCGGCGCCTGGCTGGTCCGGCGGACGGCACGCACGCCGGTATCCAACGAGGCGATGGCGGTGCTGGTGGAAAGTGTTGCCGGTGGCGTCCGCAATCATGTCATCAACGCGGTGCAGTTCGCGAGCAACCCATCCTTGCCCGGCTCCTTTGTGGAAGCCATGCTGGCGGAAGCGGATCCTGGCATGGAGCGGCTCCAGAGCCCGCAGCTCTACTCGCAGAAGCCCTACAGGCGCTTCCTGACGGCGTTGGCTGCCACGGTCGCGGTCCTGCTGCTCGCCTTCGCCGTCTCGCCGCACCGCCTGACGGCGGCCGCGCTACGTATGCTGGCTCCCATGGCCGGAATCCGGCCCTACACGCTGACCCAGATCGCCGCCGTCGAGCCCGGCAATACCGTTATCCCGCGCGGCCAGACCATCGCCGTCGCGGCGGCCTTGAACGGCGACAAGCCGGAGAATGCCATCATCGTCTGGGAACGGGCGCAGGACAAGACGGACACCTTGCCGATGCAGGTCGGCGCGCCGGGCCGCTATCAGGGTGAACTCAAGGGCGTCTTCCACGACTCCCGCTACCGCATCCTCGCCGGCGATGCCCGCTCCGCCTGGTATACGATCCGCGTCACCAATCCGCCCGGACTCGAACGCTGGGAAGCCAAAGTGACGCCGCCGGACTACCTCGACCGCAAGACCTTCACCCTCGATAGCACGACGACCGAGGCCGGCGTGCCCACGGGTTCCAGCCTGGTTCTGGGGGGGTCCGCTAGCGCCCCCTTGAGCACGGCCGTGGTGCTGCAGGATGATGTCGTCGTAGTGGAGAAGAGCCTTTCGGGCAGAACCAAGTTCGCCTTGACCTTCAAGATGCGCGAAGGCGGCAGTGTCCGCCTGCGGCTGGTGGGGGTGAACGGTCTGGAATCCACCAGCGTCCTGCCGTTTGCGGTACTCCCGGACCAGAAGCCGACCGTAGTTCTGGTGGACACCAAGCAGCGTCTGGTGGCAGCGGCCGACGCCCAGGTCCCGGTCGCCTTCAAAGCCGACGATGACCATGGGGTCACGCGCGTCGGCCTTGAACGGCTGCTTGCCGAAGACCGCGTCGAGCCGGTGAGCGATGCCGCGCCCACGGGCCGGGTCAAGTCGTTTGCCGGTCGTTTCCTCCTCGATGTCGCCAGCTTTGATGCGCGGGCCGGCGACACGCTGCGCTTTCGCGTCTGGGCCGAGGACAATGGCGACGACCGCGGTCGGCGGCGCGGTTACTCGACGGTCCTGCAACTGACGGTGCCCGCCTCGGAGGACCACCGCGATGCCCGGCGCCAGATGACCGAACAGGCAGAGGACGGCCTGAAGACGCTGGCCAGGTTGCAGCGGGAGAACCTGAAGAACACCCGGGGGTTGTGTGATCTGGCGACGCTGGGCAAGCCGGCCGGCAGCGCCTTGGTGCAGCCTCTGAGCATCGCGCAGCAGAACATCCGGGTCATGGCTACGGACCTGCTCAAGAACCAGGCTGCCCTGGGCGACCTGGTGACCACCCTGGCGGGCCTGGTCAACCACGAGATGGCGGAGGTCCTGGAACGCTTCGACGAGACCCACCGGGCCAAACCGCAGGATGTCCCTGGTCTGTTGCGTGCCTGCGTGAAACTCGAGACCATGATCCTGGCCGCCCTGACAGGGATTCCCACAGGTCTCGCCAACGAGCAGCGTCAACAGGACAAGACGGATTTGTTCGCGGTGTTGCAGAAGCTCTGCGCGGCCCAGCGCCTGAACCTCAAAGACACCAAGGCGGCGCAGGGGCCGGGCAGCGATGCGGCCATGGTCTCGAGGCTGGCCGCCGCCGAGGATAAGATCGCCAATGACCTGGTCAGCTTCGGCGATATGTGCCTGGTGATGATCGAGGAGCGGGTTGACGATGAGTTCGCCAAACAGCTGCGCGCCGCCCATGAGGTGCTGGACAAGGGAAAGACCTACGAGAAGGCCCTCGCCGCGGCCGAGACCCTCAGCGGCGGCGATGTCGCCGCCTCGTTGCAGGGCCAGGATGAGGTCATGCACGACCTCATGCAGGCACTCAATATCCTCAACCAGTGGCGCATGAAAAATGCGCAGCGCATCCTGGCGGATGCCGCCGAGACCTTGAAGAAGACGAAGGAGTCGCTGACCGATCTCGAGGCCAAGCAGAACCAGATCGCCGAAGTCACCCGCGACCTGTCGCAACGCGGCAAGCTCGACGACGAGGTGCGCGAGAAGTTGCGCGAGATGGACGAGAAGCAGAAGGAGATGGCGAAGCTGGTCGAGCAAATGGCCAACGATCTCTACCAGTTCCCCGAACTGCCGGTCTGCAACGAGCTGAACTCGAAGATGCGCGAGATTCTCGAGGACGTGGAGCAGGCCGCGAAGAGCGCCGACGCGCCGGCGATGGAGATCGCGGTGCAGAAGGAAGACAGCCTGCTCGATGCCATTCGCAACACCAAAGAGCGCGTCGAGGACGTCGAGATGTGGCTGATGGACATCCCCGACAACATCGTCTGGAACATGGAGAGCTTCGACACCGACGAGTTTCCGAATATGCCGCTGGTGCCACTGCCGGATGAACTCGAGGACATCGTCGGCGAGTTGCTCGATCAGGCAGAGGATGTCGCCAAGCAGAGCCAGGACACGACGGGCAACAACATGATCGCCGACATCGAGATGGGCTGGGCGGTCATGGATGGGCCCATGCCCTGCTTCTCGGCCAAGGGCAAGTCGGGCAACACACGCCCGAACGACAACGAGATGACCGGCCGCAGCGGCGCGGGCCGTGAGGGGCAGTCCAACGGCGAGCTGGTCGAGAACCATGTCAAGGGCCTGGAGGGCACGGCCACCCACGCCCGGCGTACCCAGGATCCCTTCCAGAAGGGCATGGTCACCGAGGACGAGGGCTCCACCATGGACGCGCGCGCCACCGGCGGAGGCAAGCTCGGCGGCGAGTCTGAGACCATCGGCATGTTCGGCAAGGCCCCACGCCGCGATCTGGCGACCGCCAGCCATGGCAACAGCCCGACCAAACTGCGGCAGGAGACCGAGGCGGTCTACGCCACGGCGCGCTTGCTCTACCTGGGCACCGGCAGCCTGGGCACCGCGGCGCGCGAACTGCGCGGCGTCGAGAATGCGGCCGGCAAGATGAAAGAATTCGGCTCGCTGCACCGCCGGGTGCTGCGCCGACTCGAAGACACGCAGGTGGAGATGAATAGCGGCGTGGTGCTGCCCATGCCGGTGGCGACCGTCTCTCAAACCGGCGGCGCGGCCACCGACGATGTCGATATCAACAAGATCTCGGAAGAGTACCGCGACATCGTCAGCGACTACTACCGCAGCCTGCAAGACGGCAAGTAGGCGCCGGGGCCGCCGCGAGCGCTGGGCAAGGGGGACGACGGTGGAGCACGCAGGGATGCCGGCGCCGGAAGAGGCGCCGACCGGCGCGGTTCAAGGCGATCTCGTGGCCCCGCGGGTGGTGACCCTGCGCGCCATGGCCATCGCCTGTGCCCTCATGCCGATCCTGTCCATGTGGGTGGTGCAGGCGGAGTTGATCTGGTACACCGGGCACTCGACCGCGATTTCGCTGTTCTTCCACGTCACCTTCGTGCTCTTCCTTCTGGCGCTGGTCAACCTGGCGGTTCGCCGACGCTGGCCGGCCCTCGCTCTGGAGCCGGGGGAACTGCTGACCATCTACGTCATGCTCTCGGTGGCGGGGACCCTCTGCAGTCACGATCTGCTGCAGATCATGATCCCGATGCTGACCTATCCGACCTACAACGCCAACCCCCAGAACCGCTGGGACACGATCCTGCTGCCCTTCCTCAAGCCCTGGGCCATGGTCTCCGACAAGGCAGCGATCACGGGTCTGGCGGTGGGCAATGGCTGGCTGTACGACTCCAGAATCCTGGCCGCCTGGGTGAAGCCCCTGGCCTTCTGGAGCGCCTTTCTGCTGGCCCTGATGGCAGCGCTGTTCTGCCTCAACGTCTTCTTCCGCCAACCCTGGACCGAGAAGGAGCGCCTGAGTTTTCCCATCATCCAGATTCCCTTGCTCATCTGCACCAGCCTCGGGGAGCTGTTGCGCAGTCGGTTGTTCTGGGTCGGCTTTGGCCTCACCGCGGCCATCGATGTGCTGAACGGCTTCAACACCCTCTACCCGACCTTTCCGAAAGTTCCCATCGTCAAGGCCTTCGAATTCCGCGAGTACTTTGTCGAGCGGCCGTGGAACGCGATTGCCTCCACCGAGATCAACCTGTATCCGTTCGTCATTGGCCTGGCCTACTTCCTGCCGACCGACCTGGCTTTCAGTTGCTGGTTCTTCTTTCTGTTGTTCAAAGTCCAGCAGGTGCTTTCGGCGGTGGTGGGGGTGCGTGAGTTGCCCGGTTTCCCGTTCCCTGACGAGCAGGCGGCAGGCGGCTACCTGGCCTTGGGGGTGCTGGCGCTATGGCTGGCCCGGCGACACTTGGCGGCCGCCGGGCGCACGGTTCTCGGTCTGTCCGGCGGGGCCGATGATGCCGCCGAGCCCCTGCGCTACCGGACCGCGTTCGTCTGCCTGGTGGCCTGCACCATCTTCCTCATCGGTTGCGGGGTAGCGCTCGGGGCTTCGCCGGGGATGATGCTGCTGTTCTTCCTGCTTTTCTACCTCTACTCGATCGCCATCGCGCGCATGCGAGCCGAGCTGGGACCGCCGGCGCACGATCTGCACCTCATCGGGCCGGAGACGCTGATCAACAACGCGATAGGCACGCGCCAGATCAGTTCCGGCAACCTGGCGACCTTCTCGTTCTTCTTCTGGTTCAACCGGGCCTACCGGGCCCACTTTTCGGCGCATAGTATGGAAGCCTTGAAGATCGCGCAGTTGCGTCGGGCCACGGCCCGGTCCATGATGTGGGCCACGGGGGTGGCGCTGCTGGTCGGTCTGGTCTCGGCCTACTGGGCGCTGCTCCATGCGCTCTATGTGCATGGCTACAGCGGTCGGCCAGCCGGTCAGGCCTTTGCCAGCCAGGGTTGGCAGCGTCTCGAGGGCTGGCTCTCCTTCCCGCAAAAAGCCCGGGTGGCGGCCACGGTGGCTACGGTGGCGGGCGCGCTGTTCACCTTCTTCCTGGGCACGATGCGCAGCAGTTTCACCTGGTGGGTCTGGCATCCGGTGGGTTACGCGACCGCCACCTCGTGGTCGATGGGTAAGCTCTGGGCCTGCATTTTCCTGGCCTGGCTGGCGAAGGCCATCATCACTCGTTACGGCGGCGCCACGACCTATCGGCAGGCCATGCCCTTCTTCGTGGGGCTCGTGCTTGGGGAGTTCGTCGTGGGCAGCATCTGGGGCATCTGGGGGGCGTTCACCAGCACTCCAGTGTATCACTTCTGGGGGTGACGTTCCGTGCGTTGGGTCCTCATTGCCGTAGCGTTCATTGCGCTGACTGTGGGTACGGCGGTCTGGCTGGGGCGGCCGCGGCCGGTGGCGCTGACGGTTGCCAAGATCGGGGAGGGCAGCGCTGGCGCCGACTTGCGCCCGGACCGCATCCGCGCCGACCTGCAGCGACTCACCCGGACGCCCAGTCGGCTGACCGGCTCACCCGGGGCGGCGGATGCCGTGGCCTATATCCAGGAGGTCCTGCGCGGCCTCAACGCCGAGATCGAGACCACCGAGATTGAGGTCCCGGTGCCGCGTACGATCGAGGCCTTCTTGTCTGGCGTGACGGCCGCGGGGGAGGTCCGCGTGCCCCTGCAGCCGCTGTGGCCGAACCTGGCCCGCACCGCCAGCACGCCGTCGGCCGGCCTGACGGGGCCGCTGCTGGACATCGGCTCTGGCAGCGAGGCGGAACTCAGCGGCAAGCCCCTGCGCGGGGCGCTGGTGGTGCTGGACTGGGCCAGCAACCTCGAGTGGCTCAGCATCCCCGAATTCGGCGGTCGAGCCGTGATTTTTCGCGCCAACGATGAGGCCACCTGCTACACGGCTCAAGGCAAGTTCCTCTCGGTCCCCGCCGATGTGCCGCGCTACTATGTCGCGACGGCGGACCTGCCGGCCCTCGATCGTCTGCTGGCGACGCCCACGCCGACGGCGGTCGTACACGCTGCGACCGAGTGGCAGCCGGCCCGCGCCGTGAGCCTTCTGGCCCGCCTCAACCAGGGCACGGCCGCCGTCGGCAGCCCCGATGCCGCCCCGGTGGTGTTCCATGCGTACTACGACAGCATCAGCGTCGTGCCGGACCTGGCCCCCGGCGCCGAACAGGCCTGCGGCGCCGCCGTCCTGCTGGAGCTGGCGCGCTACTTCGCCGTGACCCCCACCCGGCGGCCGGTGTATGCGCTCTTCACGGGGGCTCACGGTCAGGCCATGGCGGGCATGATCGATGTCACCGCCCGCCTGCGCCAGGGCCTCAAGGAGGGCTGGTCGGAGGCTCAGAAGAACTCGCTGCTCGCCAGGATGGGCCGTCCCGGGCTGTTGGTCGGGCTCGACCTCTCTTCGCGTTCGGACCGCTGCGGCATCTTCGCCCTGGGCCGTTTTCGCGGTCAGTACGAGCACCTGCTTCGGCCCAAGTTCAGTGTGCTGGGGGACTCGCTGGACAAGTATGCGCAAGCGCTGGTCGCGGGGCCCGGGGCGGAGAAGACCGGGGCAACACTGGTTGGCACGCCCTACATCGTTGACTGCATTAACCTGACCCGGGGGCGCGGCTGGTGGACCTACTTTCCGTACCAGGCGCCGTTCGAGAGTGAGGTGCCGGTGACGGCCGGGTTCCCCGCCATCACGCTGGCCACGGTCAACGACGACCGCCGCTACGTCGATACCCCGGGGGACCGCTTTGAGCGCTTGCGCCTGGACATCCTCGAGCGGCAAGTCACCGCCAAGGCCGGTGAGCGCCCCGGGCTGGCCGCGGTGGCGCGGGCTATCGCCGAGTGGTCGGGGCCGTTTGTCAGTTCCGAGCTGCTCGATGTGTGGGCCAATCTGGCTGGCCGTGTGGCCTGGCTCGACCAGGAGAAGGACTACACCCCCAACCAGCCCCTCAGCGGCGCCCTCGTGTTCCTCAAGACGCAGCGCGGTGACAAGCACCTCATGGGCACGCGCGGCATCCCGGCTACCTTCACCGATGAGAAGGGGAAATTCTCCTTCCCCGGGCTGCTGCAGATGACCGACAACTGGCAGTTCCGCAACTGTCTGCTCGAGGCCTATGGCACCGCCACCCCCCGTTTTCTCGACGCCAATCCTGCGGCCGTGGCGCAGTACCGCAAGATTCTGCGGCGGGCCGGCAAGCCCGAGGTGACGCCGCAGGATGGCTCTCTGATCTACGGCATTGACATGGCCCGGCCGAATGACTATCCGTGGACCGTCGAGATGAAGACGGTCGAGCAGCACCTCAACCTGGTCTGCTTCCCGTGCAGCGCCGTGACTCTGACTGGCCTCACCGACCCGCGTGGCTATATCCCCTTGAAGGACGCCGCCATTCTCGAAGCCTCGACCCTGTCCTCGCCCTTCCAGTTCGGCCGCAGCAGCCCCGACGCGCTGTGGGGCGACGATGCCGAGGCCTTGGTGACCCTCTGGGGCGATCCGACCCTGCGCGTCATGTTGACCCTGGGTCTCGGCTTCCAGGGCAAACGCCTGATCCTGATCAACAACCGGGTCGAGAAACCCGAAGGCAGCGGCTTTGTGCTGGACGAATTGCGCACCCTGCCGTCGATGGTGATGCAGGGCGCTGGCGACATGTGGCGTCTGGATGAGTCGCGCATCCGCAAGCTCGAACGCAACGGCGTGCGCAATCCGCGGCTGCGGCAGTTCCACGACGAAGCCCGGCAGCACCTCGATGCAGCCCAGGGGGCGCTGGAACGCAGCGACTGGCGCGGTTACCGCTTGGCCAGCGAAAAGGGCTGGGCCCTCGAGGGCAAGGCCTATGCCGAGGTGCTCACCGTGATCAACAACATGATCCGCGGCGTCCTGTTCTACCTGGCCCTGCTGCTGCCGTTCTCGTACTGCCTGGAGCGCCTGCTCATCGCCGCCGGCACCATCAAGCGCCGCATGGCCGGCATCGCTGGCATCTTCTCGGCCTGCTTCCTGCTGCTCGCCGCCGTACACCCCGCCTTCCGCTTTACCCTGACGCCGTTCCTGGTGCTGTTGGCCTTCATCATCGTGGCCCTGGTGGCGACGGTGGCGGTCCTGATCGTGGTGCGCATGGACACCGTGCTGCAGGAGCGCAAGCGAGCCCTGGTGGGACGGCATGACGAGCCACTCAACCTCGGCGGCATCGCGGTCCGCGCCGTGGACCTGGGCATCTCGAATATCCGGCGACGCCCGCAGCGGGGTTTCCTGACCGGACTGACCGTGGTCATGGTCACCTTCATCCTGCTCTCCTTCACCTCCCTGACGCCGGTCGTCAGCATCTCGCGCCTGCGGCACCCCGAAGGCGTCCCGTCGTACCGCGGGCTGCTGATCCGCGACCGGGGCTGGCAGCCGTTGCCGCTGCCGTTGCAGACGTCGGTGGACCGCACTTTTGCGCCCGGCGCCGACGCCCCCGGCGCAGTGGTGGCGGCGCGTTCGTGGTTCTTCTCCGACCGCAGCGGCCAGCTTTCCCAGGTCGATCTGACGGCGGTGGAGAATGGGCCGGACGAGCGGCTTGTTGGCAGCGGGAGCGCGCCCGCGGGCGGCGGCGATTTCACGGCGGTGGCGCTGATCGGCATGGATCCGCAGGAGGCCAAGGTCACCGGGGTCGCCGGGACGCTGCTGGCCGGACGCTGGTTCACGGCGCCGGATGAGCCTGGCATCATCCTGCCGCAGCACATGGCCACGCGCTTGGGCCTCGGCGAGGGGGAGCAGGCGCTGGGGCGCCGCGTCCGTCTCTTCGGCCAGGAGGTCCCCGTCATCGGCGTGTTCGAGGCCCAGCGCTTCGACGCCTTGCGGGACATCGATGGCGAGCCGCTGACCCCGGTGAACTTCGTGTTGCAGCAGGAGATCCGGGCCAAGGCCACCTCCGAAGCGGAGAAGCCCGATACCCTCGAACAGTACATCCACTACGCCTCGGACCAGATTGCCATCGTCCCCTTCGGGTTCGCCCTGCGCCTCGGGGCGACCATCCGTTCGGTCGCGGTGCGGGCCGCTCCCGGCGCCAACCTGAACCAGGAAGCCGAGGGCTACACCAAGCGCTCCAACCTCACCATCCTGGCCTGCGATGGCAGCACCGTGACCCTCTTTGCGGCCATGGACACCAGCCAACTGAGCGCGGCCTGGCAGATCGTCGTACCGCTGTTTCTCGGTTTCGTGATGGTACTCGGCACCATGATGGGCTCGGTCTACGAACGGCGGCGCGAGATCTTCGTCTACAACTCGGTGGGACTGGCGCCTGGCAGCGTCTCGGCGCTGTTTCTGGCCGAGTCGACGGTCTATGCCATCATCGGCGCCGGCCTGGGCTACCTGCTCGGACAGGCGGCGGCGCGCCTTTTCCAGGCCACCGGCTGGCTGGGAGGTCTGACGCTGAACTACACCGCCGGCACCACGATCCTGGTGACGGCGCTGACCATGCTGATGGTGCTGCTGTCCACGGTCTACCCCGCCCGTCAGGCGTACCACGCGGCCACCCCGGACACGGAGAAAGAGGGCGCCGACGTGGAGGATACCAGCGGCGAGGTGGACGTGGTCTCGCTCTACCTGCCCTTCGTCACCCTGCCCTCCAACGCCGTCGCCATGCAGGCCTACATGGCCGAGTTCCTGGCCAGCATCGAGGGCGTCACCGTCGGCCAACTCGCCATCGACCAGTTGCGCTGCCGCGTCGACGCCGAGGGCTGTCACTCGGTCCCGACGCTGGCCTTCCGAGCCTGGATGGCGCCCTTTGACCTGGGGATCAGCCATGACGTCAACCTGCGCGTCGTCTTCCGCGAGGACCGCGGCATCTGCCAGTACCACCTGCAGGCCCGGCGCTACAGCGGCGACCACCAGAACTGGCGCCGCATGATGCCTCGTTTCGTCTTTGCTCTGCGCCGTCAGTTACTCCTGTGGCGGGTGCTGACGGAAAAGGAAATCGACGCCTACCGCGAGCGTGGTCGCCACCTCTTCCCGGCCCCGTCGGGCCCCGTCTCAGTTCAGCCGGAGGCCAGGCCGTGAGCCCCGAGACCCCACCCGTCAACCCGCCACCGGCCGTCGCCCCCAACCCCGACGACCGGCTCGACCGCGGCCCCTACGAGGACGGCTTCTCCAGCCGCACCGTGGTCGGCGCCGTGTTTGTGGCGCTGGTCATGATGCCCGGCGCCATCTACATGGGCCTGGTGGCCGGGCAGTCCCTCGGCGCCGCCGCCGAGTGGGTCACCATCATCCTCTTCGCCGAGCTGGCCCGACGCAGCTTCTCCAACCTCAAGCGCCAGGAGGTCTATGTCCTCTTCTATGTCGCCTCCGGCATCGCGGCGGTGACCATCGGCCACGTGGCGCTCTCCGGCGGCCCCTTCGCCGGCCCCATCTGGAACCAGTACCTCTTGCAGGCGCCTGAGACCAGCACCCTGGCCGACCGCATCCCGGACTGGGTCGTGCCCCCGGTCAGCTCGCCGGCCATCCAGGAGCGCAACCTGGCGCACCCCGACTGGTGGTGGAGCCGCTCCCGTGGCTTCCTGGCGCCGATCTCCCTGATGGCCATGGGCTGGGTCCTCGGCCGCCTGGGCTTCTTCGGCCTGGGCTACATCGTCTTCCGCCTGACCTCCGACCTGGAACGACTGCCTTTCCCCCTGGCCCCCATCGCGGCCGAAGGCGCCACCGCCCTGGCCGAGTCCACCGAACGGGACACCGATGGCGGGCGCCGCAAGCGCTCCTGGCGCTGGAATGTCTTCAGCGTCGGGGCCTGCTTCGGCATCGTCTTCGCCACCCTGTATGTGGTCGTCCCCGTGGCCAGCGGCCTGTTTCTCAGTAAACCCATCATGCTGTTCCCCATTCCCTTTGTCGACTTCACCCCGAATGTCGAACGCTTCCTGCCCGCCAGCCTCGTCTCCGTGAGTTTCGATGCGGGGCTGTTCCTGGCGGGGATGGTGTTACCGTTCCGGCTGGTGGCCGGGACCTTCACCTCCACCCTGCTCACCGGCGTCATCGCCGGCCCCATCCTCCTGCGGCTCGGCGCCTTCCCGCACTGGACCCCGGGCAATGGACTGCTGGTGAACCAGATGGTCCTCAGCTTCGATTTCTACCTCAGCGTCGGCGTCGGCCTGGCGGCCAGCGTGGCGCTCATTGGCCTGTGGAGCATGGTCCAGGCCTTCCGGGGCTATCGGCGCGGTAAGGGCGGCCCGCCTGCCCCCGCGCTTGCGCCGACGCCGGGCGAACCGCCCTTTCGCACCGCCTGCAAGGAACGTGGCGACTTCCCGATATGGGTCGCGGCGGCGCTGTTCATCGTCTCGGTGAGCTGTTTCTGCGCTCTCTGCAAGATTCTGGTGCCCAGCTTTCCGCTCTGGATAGTCCTGCTGTTCGGCTTCATCTGGACGCCGCTGCACAGCTACATCTCGGCCCGCTTGGTGGGACTGACCGGCGGCGGCCTGTCGACCCCGTTCCTCAAGGAGACCGTGTTCATCCTGAGCGGCTACAAGGCCATCGATATCTGGTTCGCGCCGATCCCCCTCAGCGATTACGGCGGCGCGGCGGCGCGCTTCCGCGAGCTGGAACTCACCCGCACTCGCTTCTCCTCGATCATCAAGGCCGAGCTGCTTATGTTCCCCATCATCTTCGTGTGCAGCTTCCTGTTCTGGTCGTTCTTCTGGCACCTGAACCAGTTGCCCTCCGGCTCATTCCCCTTCGCCGCCCGCCAGTGGCCTGTGGCTGCCCGCCAGGCCTATCTCATCTTCACGGCCAACAGCACCGAGTCGCCCTTGTTGCTGCAGGCGCTGAATGCCAGGACCATCCTCTCCGCGGCCCTGGTCGGGCTGTTGCTCTACAACCTCCTGGGGCGCCTGGGCCTCCCCGTCGCCTTCTTCTACGGCCTGCTCGGCGGCGTCGGGGCGCCGCTGCACGGCGGGCTGTCACTCTTCGTCGGGGCGCTGATCGGGCGCTACTACTTCCGTCGGCGCCTCGGCGAGGAGCGTTGGAGCCGCTACGTCCCCGTGGTCGCGGCCGGCTTCTGCTGTGGCGCCGGCCTGGCCGGCATGCTCGCCGTCTCGCTGTCACTGATCATGCAGTGCGCCAAGGACTTACCGTTCTAGAGCTGGCCGGGTTGCCCGGGGTTGCGTGGCGGGGGAAGGAGATGGCGGGCCGGGCTGGCGTCTCTTTCCGCCTGGCGCCCGAAGGCGCCAGGCGTGGAGCAGCGGTCGGCTCGACCGTCCCCGACCCGTCCCGACCGGGTTGCACGGGGTTGCGTGGCGGGGGAAGGAGACGGCGGAAGCTCTGGCTACGCCCGAGCGGCCCACTGGCTCCAGGCGGGATGCTGGCAAGCCGAAGGTTCTGCTGGAGCTGGTTCTAGCCCCCCGCAATCGAGGTCGGATTCACCGCCCACGGGGTGCCGCGGTCCCAGGCGCGGAGGCGCCGGTCGAGGTCCCGCGCCAGCTCGGGCTGAGCGCCGCTGCCGGCCAGATTCTGCAGTTCAAACGGGTCCGCGGCGACGTCCCGGAAGCAGCGCGGCACGCCGCCGCAACAGCTCCTTCCTGAAGGCCGCCGAGGTGGCCACCGTTTCGTCGCCGAACGCGAGCATCTCCGCCAGCACCCGCGCCCCGTCCGAGCCGGGACAGGCATCCACGATGGTGCGGGCCATGGCGTAGGTCCTGAGCAGGTCCTCGTACTGGTTGGCCAGGTTCTCTACGATCGGCAGCAGCTCGGCGGGGCGGGCCACGTCGGCCTCCACCTTGCTCCAGTCGACATAGGCACGGTAGGCGGTGCTGTACCGGATCAGAACGGCCATGGTGGCACTGAAGTGCTTCGTGATCTCAAAATCGCACCCCGCCGGCAAGACGGCGGTCGGATCGAGGCGCTTCTGGTCCCATCGGTAGCGAAGATCCGTGGTGTCACCGTGGCCATGCCGTCGTTCTCCTCAACCGTCTTGAGCAATGGCTACTCCTTCAGCACCATATCGATACACATCACCGCCGCCAGGATGAGCTGGCGGGCGACGCTGTCCACGGGCACGACCTCGGAGATCTGCAGCGCGTAGTTGTCGGCGCTGGTGAAGAGCTCTTTCCCGAGTCCGGCCCACTTCTTGGTGACATGGGCAAGCTCGGTCTCCGCGGCCAGGAAGCGGAAGTCCCAGCCGGTCCACTTGCCCTTCAACTGGCAGACCGGCCGACCGCCGACATCCAGCACCGTGAAAGCGCCGCCGAGCGAGAAGAGCTTCTGCTTGAAGCTGCCGATCACCCGGTCGTTCTCGTCCAAAACCTCCACCTTGGAGAGGAAGAAGGAGATGCCGCGGGTCACCCGCACAACCTGCTTCCCGTCCGGCGTCCGGATGCGGATGTCAAAGGGCGTCATGCGTTTGAAGTCGGTGAAGCGGAAGAGCTTGGTGAAGAAGCCTAGGCGTTCCTCGCGACACTCCATGATGGTCTGCCCGCTGTCGGGGTCGTGGATGTCGTAGTTGTTGGCTGCCTTAAGGAACCCGACGTGCTCTTTTACCAGGTAGAGATTCCGGCTGAGAACGGCGTGCATGCTCCACACTCCTTTCCGTACCGTCAGGACAGGATATTGCGCCCCACCAGGCCGAACCGCGATGCGGCAGCGAGGAGATGACGGTCGCTGCTGTGGATCTCGGCGAAGCCCTGCTCGCGAGCGCAGACCAGATGGATGGCGTCTCCAGCCCGCAGGAAGGCATCCGCCGGAAGCGTCTCGAACGCCATCACAACCGCTTCGAGCAGGGCCTCCGTGACGGGAAACCAGGTGACCACCCGGTTGTCGTCATCGAGGTGTATCTGCCGGAATACGGCCTGCATAGCATCCGGGCTCAGCAGGCCCTCACGTACCTTCCGCTGCAGGGCCGCGGCCAACTCGGCCCGACCGTAGGCGCAACAGGCCACATGGCCGGCGGTCACCGCGAGGCGCCGCACTTCCTCGGAGCCGGGCTCGGGGACGTAGCACTTAACCAGGCACGCCGTATCGAGGTAGATCACGGACGGTCCCGATCCTCGGAGACATAGGCGGTCGAATCACCTGCCGTCAGCGTCAGAGCCGCAAACCCCGGCGCCAGCTTGCGGTCGCCAAAGGCGGTGCCCAGGTCAGCCGGCGCAAAGGGGGACAGTGTCGCCACGGGCCTGCCGCGATCCGTCACCACAACCCGACCATCGCGGGCAACACGACGTACCCACTTCCCGGTGCCCAAATGCAGTTCTCGGATGGATACGGTCTGCATGTGCACAATGTAACACATGGCCAGCGTCAGGGCAAGACTGGCGAGGCTTGGCACTGGCGCAGGTCAGTTCCGTAGGGGCTTCTGTTTCGATCGTCTCCGCGTCCGGCGAGCAAAACGGGTCACTTGACTCTTGGGGGAGACTTCCGGCGGGACGTGTCGCGAATGCCAGACGCCGCGGAGCGCTGAAAGCGCGGCC
>CAILKC010000203.1 GCA_903834675.1 uncultured Victivallales bacterium
ACACTCTGCCTGACGCAAGCGCAGCGCGGCGTTGGCGCGAGCTTGTGGCTCGCGTACTCGATCGGGCCCTGCCGTTCGAGGTGCAGCGCGTCATTTTCCGTCACGTCTACCGCGACTGGCCGACGGCGACGCAGGGCCCACCGCCCGCCTGGCTGCCGGCGGACGACGCCTTCGCCACCAGCAACCTGGGCCAACTGGCGCGGGAAAGGGGCCTGGCCGACTACGCGGCGCTGCACGCCTGGTCGGTGGCCTGCCGAGCCGAGTTCTGGGAGAGTATGATTCGGCGCCTGGGCATCGTCTTCGCGCGACCTCCGGTCGGTCCGGCGGACCTCACCGACCCGCGCTTTCCCGACTGGCTGCCCGGGGCGCGGCTGAACCTTGCCGCGAGCTGTTTCCGCGCGCCGCGTTCGGCCACGGCCATCATCTACCAGGCGGCAGGAGAGTCGGCCAGCCGGACTTCTTACGGCGACCTCGATGACCTCAGCAACCGCGTGGCCAACGGCCTGCGCCGGGCGGGCTTCAAGGTCGGCGCCGCGATCGCGGTGGCCATGCCGATGGGGGTGGAGGCGGTGGCTATCTACCTGGGCATCGTCAAGGCGGGCGGCTGTGTGGTCGCCCTGGCCGACACCTTTTCGGCGGCCGAGACCGCGGCCCGGCTGCGGCTCGGCGGCGCGGTGGCCGTTTTCACCCAGGAGCACTGGACGACCTCGCCCGTGGAAGAGAAGCTGTACAGCAAGCTCAAAGTGGCGCAGGCGCCGCGTGCCGTAGTCCTGCCGGGGCCGGGTCGGCAGGCGCCTGCCGAGCTGCGGGTAGGCGACCTGGCCTGGGCCGAGTTCCTCTCCGACAACCCGCGCTTTGAGCCGGTACCCATGCTGCCGGAAGCCATGAGCAACATCCTCTTTTCCTCGGGCACCACCGCGGATCCGAAGGCCATTCCGTGGACCCATACCACGCCCATCCGGGCGGCCGCTGACGCCTGGCTGCACCACGACCTCCGGGCCAGCGACGTGGTTGCCTGGCCAACCAGCCTGGGCTGGATGATGGGCCCCTGGCTGATCTATGCCACCCTGATCAACGGCGCTACCATGGCCATCTACGGCGGCAATCCCGCCACCCGCGGCATGGGCCACTTCGTCGAGACCGCCGGGGTCACCGTCTTGGGCGTGGTGCCGACGCTGGTGCGCAGTTGGCGCCTGACCCATTGCGTCGCGGCCTGCGATTGGAGCCGCATCCGGGCCTTCAGCTCCACCGGCGAGTGCTCCAATGCCGACGACATGCTGTACCTGATGTACCTGGCCGGTTGGAAGCCGGTCATCGAGTACTGCGGCGGCACGGAGATCGGCGGCGGCTACATCACCGGCACGCTGGTGCAGCCCGCGGCGCCAGCCACCTTTACCACCCCCAGCCTGGGACTGGACATTGTCATCCTTGATGAGGCTGGCAAGCCTGCCGACAACGGGGAACTCTTCATCGTCCCCCCCTCGATCGGGCTCTCCCGGGAACTCCTCAACCATGACCACGACGAGGTCTACCACCAGGACACCCCGCCTGGTCCCCGCGGCGAACTCCTGCGGCGGCATGGCGACCAGATGGAGGCGTTGCCGGGGGGCCGGTATCGTTCGCATGGGCGCGCCGACGACACCATGAATCTCAAGGGCATCAAGGTCAGTTCGGCTGAACTTGAGCGCGCCTGCGGACAGGTCGAGTGGGTGCGCGAGAGCGCCGCCATCGCGGTCAGCTCTCACGGCGAAGGTCCGAGCGAGCTGGTCGTCTACGTGGTCCTCCGGCCCGGCGTCGAGGTCGCCCTGCCAAAACTCAAGAATGCCCTGCAAACAGCCCTGCGCGAGCACCTCAGTTCGGTGTTCAAGATCCACGCTGTGCGCGTGGTCGAGGGCTTGCCACGCACCGCTTCGAACAAGGTGATGCGGCGCAGCCTGCGGGCGCGTTACCAGGCGGAACAGGACAAGCCGTCATGAGCGAGATCAGGACGGTTGCCGTGGTGGGCGCCGGGACCGTCGGCGCCGGCTGGGCCGCGTGGTTCGCCCTGCACGGCATGGAGGTCCGCGTCTACGATGCCCATGAGCCGACGCGCCGAACGGTGGCGGCGACGGTGCGTGGGCACCTGCAGCGCCTGGTAGACCTGGGCCTGGCCGACCCGGCCCCGGTCGCCGCGGCTCAGTTGCGGGTGGTGGAGAGCCTCGAAGAGGCCGCCAGCGGCGCCGATTTGGTGCAGGAATCCGTGCTGGAGACCTATGAGGCGAAGAAGGCCGTGTTCCGGGGGTTGGATGCCTGCACCCCGCCGGACACCCTCCTGGCCAGCAGCTCGTCGGGCCTGCTGATCTCGGAAATCCAGCCGGTGATGGGTCACCCGGAACGGGCCTTGATGGTTCACCCCTTCAACCCGCCCTATCTGATTCCCCTGGTCGAACTGGTGGGCGGACCGGCGACCTCGCCGGAGACGATCGAGCGCGCCCGGCGCTTTTTCAGCGCGCACGGCAAGGAGCCCGTGGTGCTGCATAGGGAGATTCCCGGGCATCTGGCGAACCGGCTGGCGGCGGCGCTCTGGCGGGAGGCGATCGAGCTGGTCGCCCAGGGGGTGGCCACGGTGGAAGACGTTGACACCGCCCTGCGCGCCGGCCCGGGGCTGCGCTGGGCGGTCATGGGGCAGCACATGATCTACCACCTCGGCGGCGGCCAGGGTGGCTATGCTTACTTCATCGACCATATCGGCAAGGCCTTCGAGCAATACTGGCAGACCATGCCGACCTGGTCCGCCATTCCCGCCGAGGCCCGCCAGGCCATCGTGGCCGGGGTTGAAGCCGCCAGCCACGGCCGAACCCTGCCCGAACTGGCAGAGGAACGCGATCGCAAACTGGCCGCGGTGCTGAAGGCGCTGCGGAGTGCCTGAGGCGCCGGCCGCGGGGGCTCAGAGTGACGCGAGTTCCGGAAGGGCCCCGGCGCGCACGGCGGCGGTGTCAAGGTCGGCGGTCAGGCCCGCGAGATGGTTGAGCATGGTGCAGCTCCGCGTTGCACCGTCACCCGCCCCACGGGCCGCCAGATCGCGGGGTCGGTGGAACGGAAGACGGCGGTGGTGGGGATGCCGAGGGCGGCAGCCAGGTGGGTGACGCCGGTATCTGCCCCGATGAAGGCCGCCGCCTCGGCCTCCAGGCGCCGCCGGAGTTCGCCCAGCGTCGGGCAGATGAGCGCCTCGAAAGACAGGCTGCGGTCTCTGAATGCGGCCCGCACCGGCTCGAGCTGCGCCAGGTCAGCCTCGCCGAAGGAGACCACCAGCCGCCCGCCCCAGCGCGCCGACTGGCGCTGGGCGGTCTCCGCCAGCCACGCAGCGGGCAGAGTCTTGGCTGGGCTGCCGCTGCCAGCGTGCAGCCAGAGGCCTTGGCCAGCTCCTTCGCGGCGGGGCATCACCGGGGTGTCCAGTACGTCCACCGGCGGCTCCAGGCCGGCTTCCTGGAAGAAGCGCAGGACGATATGGGGCGGGGCGCTGGGACGGGGATCGTGCCAGACCAGGCGCACCGCCCCGACCCGCAGTGCATTTCGCACCAGGGCCAGGTCGGGTCGCATGAAGGCATGCACCGTGGTCCCGCGCAGGCACGGCTCCAGCGCCTCGGGCAGGTCGGAGGAGTCGGCAAACATCCGCGCCGCCGCGGCGCTGTCGAGGTCGACAAAAGGCAGGTCCGCCAAAGCAGCAGGCAGAAGCGCCCGGTAGACGCCGCGAGTGCAGAGCGCCAGAAAGCCGCGCGGTTGCAGTTCGCCCAGCAATGGCAGGGTCAGGATGAAGTCGCCAAGCGCTCCGAGAATGAGGGCGGCATTTCGCTCACCGGTCATAAAATCTCTTGCTTTTGGTGGCGGCGGCAAGGATACTCTCACAGGGCAGGAAATGTGACCGCTGGCTCTGACGGGCGCAAGCTCGGACGGCGGTTTCTGCCACCCCACATCGCTCGTGGTTCCCTCGCCTCGGGCGCCATCCTGGCGGTAGGTTCTGCACCATGAGATTAAACGGCACCTTCCGTATCAGCTTGCTGGCCGTGGCGGTGACTCTGTGGGTTGCCCTTTCCGGCGCCAGTGCCGCCGAGGAACTCCAGCGTCTCGACGGCGTCAGCCTGGTGGCGCACGCGGCCAACGACGGGGACAGTTTCCACGTCCGGGCGGGCGCCGACGAGCTGACGTTGCGGCTGTACTTCGTCGATTGCTGCGAGACGGCGGCGGGCACGGAGAACGACGCCCGGCGTGTCCGCGAACAGATGCGTTACTTCGGCCTTCCGGATGCCCCGCGGACACTGCACTTCGGAACGCTGGCCAAGGAGTTTACCACCAAGGCCTTGTCCCAGCCGTTTACGGTCCGCACCGCCTACGCCCGGGCACTGGGCCGGTCCGCCACGCCGCGGGTGTATGCGATGGTCACCACCGCTACCGGCGAGGACCTGGCGGCGCTGCTGGTGAAGAATGGCCTGGCCCGCGCCTTTGGCGTCGGCCGAGCGCTGGCGGACGGCGTCTCTCGAGACGAACAGGCTGAACGGCTGCGCGACCTGGAGGCCGCCGCCATGCTGAAGCGGGCCGGAGTCTGGGCCGAGACGAACGCCGAGCACCTCGGCCAGCTGCGCGCCCAGGAACGCGAAGAGGAGCGCGAACTCGATGCCTACATGGGCCGCCCACCGACGTCGCCGGCCGGTGACGCCGAGACCCCGGTCCTGGACCTCAACCACGCCACACGGGAGCAACTGGGTGCGGTCCCGGGGCTGCGGGCGGAGTGGGTCGGTCCGATCATCGCCGGCCGCCCCTACGCACGGCTGGATGACCTGCGCAAGGTCAAGGGAATCGGGCCGAAGACCGTGGAGAAGCTGCGGGAACACCTGACCGTCGGCGCCACCCCATAAGCGCCGGGCCGGAGACAGGTTTGGCGGAGAGCGCCTGCTGCCCTCGCCTCCGTCGACGCGCGCGGCGCGCTTCAGGTCAGCCCACCGGCGCGCCGCTGGCGATCTCACCGTCGACCGTGAGCAAGTGCAGGCGGTCGGCCTGTTTGGCAGCCAGCAACATCCCGTTTGACTCGACCCCAAAGAGGGTAGCCGGTTTGAGATTGGCCACGACGATCACCGACCGACCGATCAGGGTCGCGGGATCGTAGAAGCGGGCGATCCCCGCGACGATCTGCCGCGTTTCCGCGCCAACCTCGAGGGTCAGCTTCAACAGCCGGTCCGAGCCCGCGATCCTCTCGGCGGTCTGGACCCTGGCCACCCGCAGATGAACGCGACTGACGTCAGCAATGCCGATCAGGGCGATCCCTTCCGGCACGGCCGGGGCCACAACCGCCGGAGCGGTCGGTGGCAGCGGAGTCGGCGTCACTACCGGCACCGCCACTGGCGGCGCTACTGGCATCGCCTCGATGCGCGGGAAGAGAGCGTCGAGGTCGGCCACCGCAGCCCCGGCGCTGAGCCCGCCCCAGCGCGACAACCCCTCAAGAGCCGGAGCGGCCGCCGCCGCGCCCAGACCGAGAGCACGGCGCAGTTCGGCCATCTTGCCGGGCATGACCGGCAGCAACAGCCCCGAGACAATACGCAGACACTCGGCGGCGTGGTAGAGCACCCGCGACAGCGCCACGGTGTCGCCCGCCTTCGCCAGGCTCCACGGTTTGAGACGGTCGAAATAGCGGTTGCCCGCCCGCACCGCCGCCATGACCCCGGCAACGCCGCGGTCAAGCTGGAGCGCCCGCAGCCGGCCCTGCATGTCCCCAACCGCGCCCAGCGTGGCTTCCACCAGTTCCCGCTCGTCCGGACCCGGTTCGGACGCCACGGGCATGACGCCGCCGAGGTTCCGCCGGATCATCTTGATTATACGGCTCGCCAGATTGCCCAGATCGTTCGCCAGATCGGCGTTGTAGCGCGTTACAAAGGCGTCTTCGGTGAAACTGGCATCCTGTCCCAGGCTCATCTCGGCCATCAGGAAGTAGCGGAAAGCGTCGACTCCGTACGCCGCCACCATGTCCATCGGATCGATGACGTTGCCCAGCGACTTACTCATCTTGTCACGCCCGACCAGCCACCAGCCATGCGCGAAGACCGTGGTCGGCATCTCCACGCCCATGGCTTTGAGCATCGTGGGCCAGTAGACCGTGTGCGTAGTGAGAATATCCTTGCCGATCAGGTGGACCGTGGCCGGCCACCAGCGCGCAAACCGCGCCGCGTCGGAGCCGTAGCCCACCGCACTGATGTAGTTCACCAGGGCGTCAAACCACACGTAGGTCACATAATCCTGGTCAAACGGCAGCTCGATGCCCCAGTTCAGTCGACTCTTCGGGCGACTGATGCACAGGTCATTCAGAGGCTGGCGCAGGAAGCCCAGCGTTTCCTGGCGGCGGTGCTCCGGCTGGATGAAGCCGGGGTGGGTCTCGATGTAGTCCACCAGCCACGACTGGTAGGCACTCATACGGAAGAAATAGCTCTTCTCGACCAGATGCTCCACCGCTCGCTGACAGTCCGGACATTTCGCCTCGACCAGGTCTTTCTCCAGGAAGAAGCGCTCGCAGGGCACACAGTACCAGCCAGCATACTCAGCGGCGTAGATCTCCCCGCGCTCATACAGGCCTTGCAGGCTTTGCCGCACGATGGCCTTGTGACGCTCCTCCGTAGTCCGGATGAAGTCATCATGCGTGATCTCCAAGCGCTGCCAAAGCTGCTGGAAGCGCACCACGGTCTGGTCGCACTGTTCCTGGGGCGTGATGCCATTGAGTTGGGCGGCCCGCTGCACCTTCTGACCGTGTTCGTCAGTGCCGGTCAGGAAATGCGTCGGCACGCCCAGCAGACGATGGTAGCGTGCCAGCACGTCGGCCAAGATCGTCGTGTAGGCGTGGCCGATGTGCGGCTTGTCGTTGACGTAGTAGATCGGGGTAGTGATGTAGAACTTCGGGCTACTCATGTGGCGGTGTCCACTCAGAGGGTGTGAGAAAAGGCGGGGTGAGGGTCAAGGGTTGAGAGAAGCCCCGCACGGCGATGGCGTGATTCGGGTGGTGACGGCGATGTCTTCACGGCTTCTCTAGACGACCGCCTGGCTGCCGACCTCGCGCTGCCAGAACAGCGCGATGGCCAGCACCACGAAGAAGCTGACCACCAGGAGGGCGTAGAGCGCTCCTAACGCCACATAACTGGGCGGGATGGGCCGTTTGGCCGCCAAGGCATCCGCCATCCAGAACAACTGCCAGTTGGGGAAGCAGGCATGGCAGAGCGAAGCCAGACGGCTGCCTGGGGTAGGAAAGGGAAGGCTGTAGGTGCCCCCGGCGGGTATGCGTGGCCGATGCATGGAACGCCGGAATACGTGCTCGGTAAACGAGCGGCGACCGCCTTTTTCCTGCGCAAACCGCGGCTCGTCAACCAGCCGCACCAGCTTCCAGGTCAGGGACTCCGTGCTGTAGCGCGCCAAATGCAGGGGCGGCGAGGCCAGGTCCTGGAGATTGCGGAACCAGTCTCCGCCGTCCCGCCATACCTCCGCGGGTTTGCTGCCCACCATGGGCGGCGTGGTAGGATCGTCTGCCGCGCTCCAGACGGTGAAGACACGTCCATCATCGACCCGTTCCGGCACCGCCCAGCGACCGACATCGAGAACCTCGCTGGGGACAAACGTGTAGGTCGACATCCACACCGGCCCGCCGCCGCGGGGCACGGTGTCCGACCAGGCCTCGCGAGCGTGCCGTCCGAACAGGTAGTCAGACATCAGCCCGGCCAGAAAAATCACCGTACACAAAAGCAGGTTACTCACCAAGGAAAAACGGGTTGATAGCGCCGTCGCCAGGCTCCCCATGGCCCACACCGAATACAGGATCAGCACGAGGGCCGGCACCGTCTCCATGGAAAAGCCCACCCGCTCCCCGGCAACCGGCAGGTAGTAGATGCCCACGGCCATCAACGGAAACAGTACCAACATAGTCAGCACCGCCGCCATCGGAAACGACGAGCGGGTGACGTAGTTATGGACGCCGGCGATGATCATCGACAAGGCCAGCACGCCGAAGTAGATGCCCATGGCCGTGTTGTCCAAGCGAAACTGGTCCTTGGCCACGCGCACGCTGATCAGGGCAGCCAGCGCACAAAGCAACCAGAAGACACTCAGCGCCGCCAGAATGCCCAGAATCTTGGCCACGATGAAGGCGGGACGCTTCACCGGCTTCGAGAGCAACAGCAGCGCCGTGCCGTTCTCGATCTCCCGGCTGATGGCATGACTGGCACAGAGCACGGCCATTAGCCAGCCGATCACCATGGTGGTCGCCATGGCGCTGTCAACGACCAGCTTGATCTGCTCCCGGAAGACGAACATCGTGAACACGGGAAAGATGCCGATCAGGCCGAGAGCCGTCAGCAACAGCAACAAGTAGATCGGCTCGCGAAGACTCTCGCGAAAGGTATTCTTGGCAATCTGGTAAAGCGAGGTTAGCACAGGACATGCTTCCGGTGGCAAAGGGCTCGTGCCAGGGACACAGGGATCACGGCTGGACCGGCGGCGCCGACGGGGGCCGTACCAGCGGTTCCGCAGGCGCGGCCAGGCCGATGGCGGCGGCGTCGAGCTTCTCGAAGTAACTACCGTAACGCTTAGCCAGACTCTTATCCTTGAGCAAGCTACCGAGCGCCTTGGCGTTGTCCAGCCAGTGACGGCTGTTCAACACCACGGTGGGAAAACGTCCCCGGACCTGATCAATGTAGGTGTGGGGCACAACGGTGGCATCGCCCAAAATGATGATGCGGCCCGGGTGCAGGTAGTCAACCCAGTCGGCATAACCTTCCGGCTCCAGAGCCATGGCTTCAGGAACACCCGAAGGCAGAAAGAACAACTGGTCACGGCCAAGACTTTCCGGACTGATGAGCAGAATGGGTTGCTGGGTCTGACCCTGAAATAACTCCGCCAGCAGACGGGACTTGGCGAAGTTGCCGGTGATCAGCAGCGTCTCGACCCGCCGCCCGCCAAACCACGTACGCCAGTCGGCCTGGGCGGCAACGCAGGCCACCATCACGACCCCCAGAACGAGATTGCGCCAGCCTTTCATGCCGTCAGCCCTTTCTTACCCCCGCACTGCCCCCATCCGGCAGGCCGCGGAATCCGGCGCGATAGCGCACCGCTGCACCAGATGACACCGTTTACCTTAGCCGCTATACTATGGAACCGTTACGGCAACTTTCAACATGCCGCCTGCCGGGAGAGCACGCCTGAGCAGAGGCGCAACCGCAGAGCCGGGAGAGAGGCGCTTTGAAACCGACCGTCAGGCCGCTGGTCGCAGGAAACGCGACCCGCCGCGCCCGCATCGCGCTCTTCCTGAGCGGCAGTGGCAGCAATGCCGAACGCGTGCTCGCGCGGATCCGCGCCGCGGTGGCCTCCCCCTGTGAGGTCGCCGTCCTCGTCACCGATGCGCCGGAGAGCAGCCGGGCCCGCGAACTGGGTCGCCTCTACGACCTGCCTGTGATCGAGCATGATATCCGGCGCTTCTATGCCGAACACGGCGAGTCCTGTGTCTCCATCGCCACCCCGCGTGGTCAGGAGTTACGGGAACGCTGGACCGACGGCATCCGCCTGCGCCTGGCGCCGTATGCTATTGATTTCGCTGTATTTGCCGGTTTTGTACCGCTGACCAATCTGACCCGCGATCTGCCCTGTCTGAATGTGCATCCCGGCGATCTTATGGTCCGTAAGGAGGGGCGCCGCCATCTCGTCGGTCTCCACACTGTACCCATCGAGCGCGCCATTCTGGAGGGACTCGACGAACTGCGTTCCAGCGTGATTCAGGCCCTGCCCTACAGCGCCGGCGCTGACATGGATAACGGCCCCATCCTCGGCCTCTCCGGACCGGTGCCCATCGACCTGCACGGAGCCGATTTGGACGACTTGCGTCGGCAGTTCCAGGCGCGCCCCGCACGACGCCCGAAAGACGGTTACGGCGACCCACTCGAGCGCCTCGCCAGAGCGCATCAGGACATCCTGAAGGAGCACGGCGACTGGGTTGTCCTGCCGCCGGTAGTCGAGGATGTCGCGGCCGGCCGTTTCGGCGCCGACGAGGTCGATGGACTCTGGTTCCGCCTGGGAACCGTATGGCATCCCATCGAGACGGTCGTCTACGCGGCCGATGGCAGCCGCGAGATCCGCTTTCGCTCCGTCGGCGACACGGCAACGGGTTGACCTGCCGCCCTCATTGAGCCGGCGCCACGACGGCGGCGGGCTGGGCCTGCGCGGCGGGCACCCCCGTCGGCGCGGCGGGCACCCCCGTCGGCGCTCCCGGGGCTTCCGGGGCTGCCGGCGACCCCTTCGCCTGCAGTTCGAGCAGCGCCCGAAAGTCTTCCTCGGTCAGGTCGGCGACCAGAGACACCGAGTTCCCCTCCTGGCGGCTGTTGAGGCTCTCGATAAAGGGAATCGGTCGCCCAACGGCCTGCAGCAGCAGCATTTTGCCCATGGCCAGAACCATGCCGTCGATCACGGTCTTCATCTGGACCGCCTCCTGAGCCACGGCAAAAGTCCCCGTCAGGCGCATGGAGACCCGGTCCGAAGCGTTGGCGCCAAACACCACATTCTGCAACCCCGCGGTCGCCTGCATGGCGCTGGCCAACATCGGGTTCTGCCCCTGCATCCTGGCCCCGCTCTCCTTGGCCTTGGCGCGCAGAGCGTCCCCGGGGTCGAAGAACACGCTGAACAGAGAACCGGGCACGGCGCTGTCCAGGGCGGTCTTTATAGCCGCCGTGAACGGCACCGGCGTCGCGGCCGCCACCCGGTCCAGCGCCGCCTTGACATCCGCGGCGGTTCCGACGTAGATAGCGGTATCGCGGTCGAGCAGGGCCACGGTGAGTTCACGGGGAAGCATACTGTTCTTGCCGGGCTGATCAGGCCTGACGGCCGAGAGGGTGGCCGCCCCTTTGTATTGGCCCGTCTCAAAGGTCAGCTCCAAGCCGCCTTCAGCCGCCGCATTGCCGAGCGCCAGGCGAATCTGAGGTAGACTCGCCGGCTTGGTCAACCGCAGGGCCCCAACCAGCCCTAACTGCTGCAAGGCCAGTTGCGTCGTCATACCCGCCTGCGGCGCGTCCACCAGGCTACGGACGCGGGCCGAAAGAAGCAGCGCCACCACGTCTTCCTTGGCAATCCCCAGCGTCTCCACCCATTTGTCAAGATTGACCTGCATCGAACGGGCCTGACGGCCGGGCCCGGCCTTGGCCGCGAACTCGGCCTGAAGGGCAGCGGCTTTCGCCTGGATGGGCGCTTTCTGCAGGCCCGCGGCGTCCTCGGTCAACAGCAAGTCGGCATCCGGCACCACCCCGGCACGGAGAAAGCTGTCCTGCAAGGGGTCCCCGGCCTGGGCCAGGTTCGCCCGAAGAAACACCATCAGGGCCACCACGATGACCCTTGCCGAAGACCTTGGGATTGCGGTCATAGAGATCTCCTTGCGCTGTCGCCGTCGAGGCCGGGGCTCATCAGGGAGCGGAGTAGGCCCACTCGATCAGGGCACTCGCCAGACTGTCACGCTCCGCACTCCGGGCACAACCCGTGACCACGGTAATCACCTGACGGCCGGCGCGCTCGCAGGTGGCAACCAGGCAGTACCCGGCCTTGTCCGTGAAGCCCGTCTTCATGCCGTTCACCCCGCGCACGCGGCCCACCAGACGGTTGGTATTGACCAACTGCGTCTTCTTGCCGTCCAGGCGCGGTTCCAGGTAACTGACCCGCGTTCCGCTCCATTCGACCACCTTCGGGAACTGCAACAGGCGCCCCGCCAGGTAGGCCAGTTCGACCGCGCTGCCGGTGTTCTCGAGTTGCGTCGGACCCTCAGGCAAACCATGCGCGTTATGGAAATTAAAGCTGGTAACCCCGAGCGTGGCGGCCCGTTCCTGCATGCGCTTGACGTAGGCGCTTTCAGACCCAGACACCCTCTGGGCGATCAGAAAAGCCGCGTCGTTGGCGCTGTGAATCAGGGCGCAACGCATGATGTCTTGCAGGGGGAAGGTCTCGCGCGGATCAAGCCAGACTTGGCGACCGCCCACCTGCGCGGCTTCACGAGTCACCTGAACCGGCATGTTCAGGTCCATGTCCGTGCGGGTCTCGAGGTCCTGAACCAGGACCAGCACGGTCATCATCTTGGTGAGCGAGGCAATCGGCACGGCGCGGGTCTCAACCTTGCCCCAGAGCTGCTTGTGGGCCGACCAGTCGACCACGACGGCGGTACGACAACCCGCCGCCGCCGCCTCGAGTTTCTGGGGTAAGGGTCGGACCTCGTTGGCAAAGAAGCCGACGGAGTAGGGGGCGATCATCTGACCCGCGGCGGGCGGAACCACGGCCGCGGGGGCCTTGCCGGGCGGCTCTGGCGTGGGCGCTGCCGGAGCGCTAGGCGCCGACGCCACAGGCGCGCTCAACACGACCGCCGCCGCCGCCGGCTTCGGGCCACGCCAGACCTTGGGACCAAAGAACACCACCAGCAGAACGAGGTGAACCGCGACGACCGCAAATCCGATCCCGTATTTCATGCCCCCTCGCGCCTGGCCTTCCGCGGCGCCCTCCTGCCTCGCGGTCGCGGGGCCGGTTCCGCCCCCGGCTCAGAGCTCTCCGCCGACATGGGCCAGCCTGCCAGATTATCGTCGGGCCAGCCGCAGACACGCCCGGTGAGGGCATACAGCTCACGAGCGTACTTGTACTCGGGGTGCCGCACCAGGCGCGCCATGCGCACCCGACTGGCGAAGCGCGGCAGGAGAAGCGCGATGTCCCGTACCCGTGATGAGAAGAAGCGAGATACGGGAAAGGGGTTGAAGAAATCGTGCACGGCGTCCCGGCATTGAAGCTCCACGGGGGGGTCGTAGGACCACAGGTCGCCGAGCTCAGTGCCTCCCAGGCGCGAGACCACGTAGGCCAAACACGCCGTGGTCAGCGCCAACGCCTTCGAGTTGGAGTACGTCCCGGCCTCCAGACGCAGGTCGCGCTCCCGCAGCATCCGGCGGGTGTGCTCCCCGGTCGGCGTCTCCCAGACCGTCGCCAGCATCGGCCAGTAGTGAGCCAGCAAGCCGTACTGCTGGAAAGCCTCGAGGATGGGCACCGTCCGACCCGTCGCCAGGATCTTCAGCAACTCCTCGAAAAGGCGACTCTGGCTGGCCAGAGCGATGCGCTCAACCCGCGCCCGCAACGCCTCCTCCAGACCAGACTCCAGGTGAAAACCGAACTGCCCAACGAGCTTGAGGGCGCGCAACATGCGCACCGGGTCCTCTTCCAGACGCGTCGCTGGGTCGCCAATAGCCCGGGCGCGACGCTCCTCCAGGTCGCGGACTCCGCCCACGAAATCGATGATGCCGCGCTCGCCGACCGGATCGTAGTACAGGGCGTTGACCGTGAGGTCGCGACGCTCCGCGTCTTGCTCAAGGGTGCCGTACTCATTGTCGCGCCAGATCATCACGCCGTCGTCGTTGAGACGTTCCCGCCGTTCCCCGGCCGAGGGCTCGCGCCGGAAGGTACTGATCTCGTAGATCTCCGAGCCGGCGTACACATGGACCAGCCGGAAGCGCCGACCAATGATACGCGACTGGCGCCGCCCAAAAACGCGCCGGATGTCCTCAGGGGACGCGGCAGTGGCGATGTCGTAGTCCTTGGGTTCCAGGCCCATGAGCAGGTCGCGCACGGCGCCGCCAACGATGTAGGCTTCAAACCCGCCGTCCACAAGCTGCCCAATGATGCTGCGCACAACGGGCCTGATTTTCTGGCGTATGGGCATGATGGCGTGGTTCAGCTCTTGGTGCTAGCCCGCAGCCGTCAGTCCGCGACGTGCAGGGCGCCGAACGGCAACTCCGGTTGGGCGGAACGCACGACCCCGCATTGCGCCACCGGCGCGAAGGACCGGCGGTGCAGGGGGGTTGGCCCCAGGCGGGATAAGGCGTCCATATGTTGGCGCGTACCGTAACCCTTGTGCCGGGCAAATCCATAGCCCGGATACTCGGCGTCTAAACGGACCATCAAGGCATCCCGGTAGACCTTCGCCACAATGCTGGCCGCCGCGATGCTGGCGCTGCAAGCGTCGCCCTTGACAATGAACTCGGCAGGCAGCGGGAAGTTCGGGGGCCGTAGCCCATCGACCAAGGCCAGGTCAACGGCGGTGCGGAGGTTCTGCAAGGCCAGGACCATGGCCTCGATCGTGGCCCGCAAGATGTTGATCTCATCGATGCGGGTGACACTGACCTCGGCCAGACCCATACGCACGCCAGGATGAGCCCGCAGGATCGCGGCAAGCGCTTCCCGGCGGCTGGCGCTGAGCGTCTTCGAATCCGCCACCGTGAGGTCGATGCCGCCGGGGGGAAGCATAACCGCCGCGGCAACGACCGGACCGGCCAACGGACCGCGACCAACCTCGTCGACGCCAGCCACAGCGCGATACCCCCGCGCCTGCGCCCGTCGCTCATGAACGTAGAGGTCCACGGTTTCCGCCCCGGCTCGACCGGCAAGGCTCCGGGGGCGACGCAGCATCACTCCGACTGCTGTTCCTTGACGCGGGCGGACTTACCGACCAGATCGCGCAGGTAGTACAGCTTGGCCCGGCGCACGCTGCCGTGACGCACGACCGTGAAGCCCGCAATCCGCGGGCTGTGCAAGGGGATCACACGCTCCAGCCCCTGGCCATAGGAGACCCGCCGAAGCGTAACGCTTTGGGCGATGCCCTGACCATTCCGGGCGATAACCGTCCCGGTAAACGCCTGGATGCGCTCCTTGCCGCCCTCGACGATGCGGACGTCAACCTGAAGCGTGTCCCCGATGTTGAACTCGGGAACGCCAGTCTTCATGTTCTCACGGTGGATTTTCTGAATCTTATTCACGGACTGTCTCCAAAACGGCGCTGCAGCAACTCCGGCCGGCGTGCCGCGGTCCGCACCAGCGACTGCTCCCTGCGCCAATGCTCAATTTTAGCATGGTCACCCGAGAGCAGCACCTCGGGCACCCGCATGCCACGGAACTCGGCCGGCCGGGTATACTGTGGGTATTCCAACCAGCCGTCACGCCCAAACGACTCATCCTCACTGGACTCGTCCGCGCCCAACACACCAGGCAGCAGACGAATCACGGCGTCGGCCACGACCACCGCCGCGATCGTGCCATTGGTCAGCACGTAATCGCCGAGGGATACCTCCGCATCGAAAAGTACCTGCCGCGCCCGTTCATCTACCCCTTCGTAATGGCCGCACACCAGAACCAGATGAGGCAGGGCCGCAAACCGCTTCGCCGTCTCCTGTCGGAAGGGCTGCCCCTGCGGGCTCAGAAGCACGACATACGCAGCCGCGGTCGCCACCTGTTCCACCGCCGCAAACAGCGGTTCCGGCTTCAACACCATCCCCGCACCGCCACCATACGGGGTATCGTCGACGGTTCCATGGCGGTCTGGCGCGAAGCTCCTAGGATTCGTGTAGCGAATCTCGACCAGCCCACGCTCCCGGGCCCGCCCGACGATGGACTCGCGCAGCGGCCCCTCGCAGATGCCAGGGAAAAGGGTGACTATATCCAGGCGCATCCGGCCCCGCGTCAGTCCTGTACTTCAACATTGACGCGCTTGCCCATCCGCCCGCCGGCCCCGTTGGCCAAGGCGCGGATGGCCGCAATCGTCCTGCCGCTCTTGCCGATGATCTTACCGATATCTTTCTTCTCGCAACTTACGGTCAGCACGGTGGCCCGCTCCGTCTCCGCGGTTGTGACCCGCACGCTGTCCGGATTGTCCACCAAAGCGCGAATGACGTACAGAACAAAGCCTTCAATGCCCTCGCCGTCCGCCACCGCAGTCGTCTGGACCGTCGGCGTAGGCGCGGCCCCCGCGCTGGGGTTTGGGCCGGAACTGGGGCTGGGGCTAGCGCTGTTTGCGGGCCCCGCAAACAGTTTCTTGAAAAACTCAATCATGATCCCGTCCCCTCGCTCGCGTTAAACGCCGACTTTGGCCGGGGCTTCGGTCGAGGCCGGGGCTGCGGTCGGGGCCGGAACTTCGGTCGGGGCCGGAACTTCGGTCGGGGCCGGGGCGGTCTCGGCCGCAGGCTGGGGTGCGGTCTTGACGATGGGCTTCACACTCATCTGCACGCCGGCACGGGCGCGCTTGATGATAGCGGCCACGGTCTCGCTGGCCTGAGCCCCGCACCCGAGCCAGTAATCAGCGCGCTCCAAGTCGACGCGCTCGGTCTTGTGGCGAGGGTCGTACATGCCGATGTTTTCGATGAAGCGACCGTCGCGCGGGCTACGCCCATCTGCCACGACGATACGGTGACAAGGCTCGTTGACCTTGCCTGACCTGCGAAGTCTGATCTTCACTGCCATGTCTGTCAGTTCCTTACTCGACGGTCCCGTCCAGCCTGTGCTTCCGTGCGTGCCACTTCAGGGGCACCGGTGCGGCCCCGTGGGAACCCCGGCGTTCCGCGCTGCACGTCTCCGCCAAACCGCTCGCAGGGTACGGGTACACACAGCCCGCCCGGGAGCCGATTCTAGAGAGGCTCGTCACGTCGGCAGCAGGCCCGCGGCCAAACTGGTACCCGAAAAGCTGAAAACTGTGCAATATACACCGTGCCCCGGTCGCGGCAACCGCAAGGCCTTCAATACCAAGCGAGGCGGCCGTCTTTTCCACCGGCCACCGCCAGCCCCGCTGGCTTTTCCCGAAGTCTGGCGGCGGGAAAAAAGCGACCTGTGCAATAAGGATGGGCCGAGGTATTCAGCCCCAAAGAGGCGTTTCGGGCGCCCAGGGCAACGCCCTGGGTCCCTGTCCTTCCCGAGGTTTGAGCCCTGAAGGGGCGGACCATGCGACGTCGGCGTAAATGCCGGGCAGATAACTCGCCCCTACAGGGCTCAAACCCATAACCGTCCTATTCCCAGGGCGTTGCCCTGGGCTGGTATGGCAACGCGCCTTCAGCGCTCCAGACGGACTCCCTTATTGCACAGGTCGAAAAAGTCTCAGCCCATGCCGCTAAGTTTGCGCTGTAACTCGACCTGAAACTCGCGCACGTCATCCTGCGTCGGCCGTTTGCTGTTGGGAGTAGGGTTCAGTCCCAAACGCCCCATGGCATCGAGGAACCACTCCGCCTTGGCGCCCGAGGCAAAGGTGACCTCGCCACTCATGGCAGCGCCGGGCCGGACAAGCTTGCTGACCGTCACCACGGTACGGCCCTGGGGCTGCCCGCCGTCGAGATCGTCGAGGTCGTCGGCAGCCGCGGCATCGTCGTCGTCCAAGACCGCGGCCTTGGCGGGCTCCGGCTTCCTGGCCGGTTCGCGTTGCTTCCACTTCACCGGCAGGTCAGCCGCCAGCAAGCGCAAGGCGAGGTAGGTCATCGGCATGGCATACTCGTGAGCGAGAAGCTTCTGCAGATCGGACAGGCTCATGCCCTCGCCGAGCTTCTGCGCGATCAATTGGTCACGTTCCTGGTCGGTCATACGGCTATCCTCCGGGTTGCACCCTCTGCGCGGGGCGGCCGTCGGGTTCACGGCACGCTGAACTTGGCCACGCGGCCCTTGACCTCGGCAACGAAGCGATCCATGAAATCGGCGATGAAGGCGGCGGGGGCGAGGCCCGGGTCGTCGAGGAGTGCGGTCATGTCGACGGCGAAGGTCAGGCCGGCGGAATCATCCACGCCGTGGGAAGCGAAGAAAGTCGCGTTGGCGCGCCGCCGACCCATGGTCGCCAGGTCATAGCGTTTGCCGCCCGCGATCTGCGAGTCATAGACCCCCAGCAGCGCCACGGCGAGGCTCTCGTGCGCGTCGACGCGCAGCGCCACCTTATCGGCATCGCACAACCAGTCGAGGTCGCGCCACACCTCACAGCCGTACAGTTTGCGCGGCCTGACGGCGGCGGGAACCTGGCGGAGCGCCTGGATCAGGCGCAGGGCAACGGCGACGTGCGTATCGTGCTTGTCGGCCAGGTTGTGGGTGTAGATCACCTGCGGCCGGGCCGCCAGAATCAGGGCCACGAGGTCGGCAACCGGCCCCGGCTCCGCGGGGTTCTTGACCACCGCCGAGGTGTAGTCCAACAAGGCTACCGCGCTGTAGTCGCCGATCACAGCGGCCTTCTTCTGTTCCTGCCGCCGGACCGTACACATCTCTGCGTCGGTATAGTCGGCGTAGAGACCGGCCCGGGCCGAGCCGCTGCCGTTGGTGACCACGGCGCCGCTGAACCACTCGTCGGTCTTGCCGAATGCCTGTACGATGCCGTGGTAGGCCAGAATCTCCATGTCATCCTGATGCGCCACGACACCCATGGATGTCGTCCGGCCCAGAGCCGTCTCGACCGCCACACCGTCGGGTACAAAAACCTCCGCCGTTGGGTTCACCAGCTTCATGTTCGCTGTCCTTCCCTGAAAGGGTTCGCCGACCGCATGGCCGGAAGCAGGCGCCGGAGACGGCCGACAGCCTGCGGGTCGCTCAGGCGCGGATCACGGGCAGACTGGCGGCAGCCGCCGCCTGGCCGTGCCGCTTCTCGCGTTCGTCGGGTTCGTAGAAATGCACGGCATCCGCTACCTCCGGGAACTCGGCCACCAGCACCTGGCGCGCCTCGTTCAAGATCACCTGCCCGCCCTCGCCGCTCATCACCCGGCCCAGAACTTCGACGTGGCGCATGGGCCGGTAGAAATCGTAGAAGTGAGCTACGGCGTAGCCGAAGTAGCGGCCGATGGTCTCGTAGATCCGGCGGGCGCGCACATCGCCCTTGGCCATGAGTTCCTGCACCCGCTTGAGGCGGGCCGGAAGGGCGTCGGCAGGCAGATCCGGCATCTCGATGCCGGCCACGGGGATCAGCCGACCAACGGCCTGCTGCGAGAAGTAGTTGGCGCCCACGCCACGGTCCCGCGACCACTCGTCCACCGCCGCGCCGGGGCTGTAGTCCACCGGCGCAAAGGCGAGCTCGTTCATCCAGCCTTTGATGCGGCGCTGTTCGTCGACGTACCCGCCCGCCAGGCTGGAGCCCATGGCGAGGCCCAACACGGCACCATCACCCAGGCTGATCGCCCCGGCCAGAGCTGTCACATCCCCATCGTTCTCCAAACGTAACGGGATGCCCCAGTCCGCGGCAAGGCGCTGGAAAAGCGGCGCGGCTTCCTGCTCGAAGCGTGTACGCGGCGTGATGCCGCGGAACAGCGACGCCGCCCGCACCCGGCCATTGACGTAGACGCCGGCCGAGCTGCCACCGATCGCCTCGATCCGCGCGCCGGGGTCGACCTGCCGGATGGCAGCCTCGGCCGCCTTTAGGATCTCCATGATATGCGCATAGTGGTAGCCGATATCCGTTTGGGGCTTTGGATCCCAGACATATTCCTCGCTCAGAACGGGCGTACCATCGGCCTTGAGAGCAAGCTTGCCGTCCTTGACCACGGCCACTTTACGGTCACTGGCGCCCAGGTCGAAACCGATGCGCCAGCCGGTCCAATCCAGCGCCACCTCGGCCCCTGTACCGTCATTCGCGCCCGGCACGTGCGCCGGGTCGGTGGCGACAAACTCCATCTCGTGCTCATAGGTCATGTCGCCCCAGAATTCGGCATCGAAGGCGCGACTACCGGTGTCTGTGTAACAGGACTCCAGGTAGTGCACCAGGGCTGCGGGACCGCCGATGGTCACCTTCCAGCCGCCCCATTGCCAGAGCAGAAACTTGAGCAGGCGCTCGACGTAGAAGAAGTTGGCGGCAGCTCGTGGGTGGCTCATGGCGAACACGCGCGTCTCATAGCGTGACACGCGGCCCTGTTCACGCTCCGCGGCGATGATCAGGGGCACCCCCGCGCCGGAGGCCTCGACCTCTTGCAGAAAGGCGCGGTTCGCCAGCACCGGCGGACGGAAGTCGAGATCGAGAACGGGCACGAAACGCGGTTTGACCAGCTTGAAGTACTGCTTCATCAACATCTCCTCCGCGGGGGTGCTTGGCCGCGCTCAGCGCGTGCCACGTCCGGCCCACGCCGACCTGCCGGGCGGGCTCGCTCAGCGGTAGCGCGACACGATCCGGTCCATCTCTTCGGCCCGCTGCTCCATCTGGCGGACCATCTCAAACTGCGTGCGCAGGCGGTCCAGATTATGCCCTGGCCGATGCGTCTTGAAATAGACATCCCCTTCGAGGTAGTCCGTCAGAAAGCGAATCCCGATCTCGAAGGTGATCAGCCTGCCGCAGAAGGCCAACTGGTCGATCTCGGCCGGAACCAGGAAGTCACGAGCCGCCTCGAGATACCCCTGGACCAGGGCTTCGAACAAATCGACCTGGAAACGCACTTTCCTCAGGTCCCGTTCGTCCTCGGCGGCCGTACCCGTGGTGGTGCGAACCTCGTCGCCAAAATCGTACAAGACGGTTCCGGGCATCACGGTGTCCAGATCGATGACACAAACGCCACGACCGTCACGGTCGTCGATCATGACATTGTTGATTTTGGTGTCGTTGTGGGTCACCCGCTGCGGCAAGATGCCAGCCGCCATCTGCTCGACCAGGAGCGCCGTCATGGCTTTGCGAGCCAGGGCGAAATCGATCTCGGCCCGGCAGGACTCGGCCCGGCCGACACGGTCAGCGGCAAGAACCGCCTCAAACGTCGCAAAGCGGTTCGGGGTGTGATGGAAGAACGGAATGGTCTCATGCAGGGCCGGCGCGGGCAGATCCATCAGCAGTTTCTGAAAGGTGCCAAAGGCTTTCGCCGCTTCGCGGGCCATGCCGCGACTCTGGACTTCGTCATAGGTTCGCGCGCCCGTGATGAAGGTATAGGCCCGCCAGAACCCGCCCTCGGCATCCTGATGGTACGCGGCTCCGGTGCGCGTCGGGATCACCGTCAGCGCCTCCCGCTTGAGGTCGCTGCCGGGGACCCCTGCGAGGCGCCCGCGAAGGTGCTCCGTCACCCGCTGGATGTTCTCCATCAGCCCGGGAACGTTCTTGAAGATGCGATGATTGATGCGCTGGAGAATCCAGGGCGTCGGCGTCGGCCCCTCCTGCAACCGTACCAGGTAGGTGTCGTTGATGTGACCGCTGCCGTAGGGCTGAGCGTCGACAAAAGTCCCCGCCAGGTCAAACTGCGCCGTTACCGCCTGTAGGTCGTGCTTCATAGAACCGCCTCAACTCCTTGCCTGCCTCAGCCCCAGCGCCCGTTCAGCCCCACAGATCCTGGGGGTAGTTGCCCGCCCGGATCAAGTCGGCAATCTGGCTCACCACGATGGCGCGGTCCTCCTTGTACGTCATCCCGAACCAGCGCTCGTCCGTGTCCAGGACCACAGTGCGGCAGCGGCCGCGCTTCACCAGGGTGTCGACGACGGTCGGAATGTAAAACTCCGCGTTCGGCTGGCCGCCGCTCGCGCACAGGAACTCCGCCAAGAGTGACTCCAGTGCCGGAAAGAGGCTGGTATGGAACCCCCACAGGTTCAGCGAGGCGGGTTCGTCGCCGCGAAGCTGCCCCCAGGCGCCATCTTCGCGCCGGTAGCGTGCCCCCGTCTCAAACGCCTCGATCTTGGTGCGCTCGATGACCTCGAGCAGAAAGCCCTCGGCGTCGCGGCTGCAGATGCCGCGGGCGACACTGCCGTAGCGACTGAGCGTGTTGGACAGCCGGTAGGCCACCATGGCGTAGGTGCGCTCATCGTGGCGTGGCCCCCGCAGAAACTCGGCCAGGGCGCGGTAGGCGGCCGCCCCATAGAAATCGTCGGCATTGATCATCCCGAAGGACGTGTGTACCGCGGCCCGCGCCGACCAGATGGCATGCCCTGTCCCCCAGGGTTTCTGGCGATTGGCAGGCAGCGAAAAGCCGGGCGGCAGATCGTCCAGCCTCTGGCAGCTATAGGCGAGGCGGACCCGGCGGTCCAAACGCGCGCCGAAATGCTGGCGCAACGGCTCTTCGTGCTCTGCGCGGATGACCAGCACGACGTCCGAGAAGCCGGCCCGCCAGGCGTCATAGATGGAGTAATCGAGAACGAATTCGCCGCACGGCCCGACCGGGTCCATCTGCTTGATGCCGCCGTAGCGGCTGCCCAGACCGGCCGCCAGGACCAGAAGCGTAGGAGAGTTCATCGGCACGCCGCCCCGTTATAAGCCGCGATTCATACCGCCGCGCCGGAACCCGCCTGGCGACGGCGGGCCCCATCACCCGCGGGAAGCCTTGGCGAGCGCCCGCCGAGCGATGTCGGTGATGGCAGACCACTGCCCGGTAGCCATCAGCTCCTTCTGAGCAATCCACGTGCCACCAACCACCGCGACTTGGGGCAGCGCCAGGTAGCTGCCCAGGTTCGCCTCATCGATGCCGCCGGTGGGACAGAACTCCACGCCCAGGTGACCGTACGGACCGATCAAGGCCTTCAGCATCTTCACGCCACCGGCCGCCTCGGCAGGAAAGAACTTGAGCATGGTTACCCCACAGGACAGGGCCCGCTCAATGTCACTGGGCGTGCAGACGCCAGGCGCAAAGGGCAGGCCCAACGCCACCGCCGCCTCGACGACCACCGGATTCGTGCCCGGCGCCACCCCGAAGCGCGCTCCCGCGGCCACGGCGCGCTTGAGCTGGTCCACGGTCAGAATCGTCCCCGCCCCCAGAATCATGTCGGGGAAGCGAGAGGCCGCCGCGCGTATCGTGGCCTCAGCCGCCGCGGTGCGGAAGGTGATCTCGGCCACCGGCAGCCCAGCCTCGCACAGCGCCTCACAAAGCCGCAGGCCCTGCTCGGGCGTATCCACGGCCACCACTGGCACCACCCCATACCGCCGCAGTTGCTTGAACATGACGATCCACCCTCCTGCAGGGGAAACGCGCCACCACGCCAGCCCCACCAACAACACGTCCCGGCTCAAACTCACACCACCCCCGCAATGTAACCATGGAACGGGACTTTGGTAGCTGGCAGGGTCAGTGGTGGTAATGCCTCTGAGAAGATTGGGGAGGCCGTCAAGGCGTCGTTTCCGCCGCCTTCGGGGTCGGGGCTCGCTATCGGCATCGGTATCGACGGAGGCACCGACTGCGATCCCGAGGCCGGCAGGCCACAAAGAGCGCAGCGGGATTTTCTCGGGGCTTTTGCCCCGTTTCACTTCCCGACCCCGAAGAGGCGGTCCAGGCCAGGGTCGCGGGCGCTGCCCAGGGCCAGGGCCCGCTCGTACCACTGCCGCGCCTCCTCCTGACGGGGCGGCTGCCGCGAGGACAACAGAACGGCCAGGTTGAAGGCGTTCTCCGCGTCTTTCGAGTTCAGTTCATGGGCCCGCCGGAACTGCACTTCGGCCGCGTCGTACCAGCCCAGCGAACTGCACGCCAGCCCCAGGCAACGGTGCGCCACCGCGTTGGTGGGCTCCAAGGCAACCGCCCGACTGAGCATGGACACGGCCAGGTCCGGCTCCTGTCGGCGCAACAGGGCAAAGCCCAAGGGCACGATGGTCTGAAGGTCGTCAGGATCGAGCTTGAAGGCCCGTTTCAAGTACCGCTCAGCGTCCTCGTCGCTCCCGTGATCCGCGGCGATGAGTCCGAGGCGTTGCGCGGCCAGTTTGCTCTCGCCATCGTGCTCCAGCACACGCAGGTAATTCCAGCGTGCCGCTTCCACTTTGCCATCCTTCTCGGCCGCGACCGCCTGGCGCAGATAGCCACGCACCAGGGTCGTCTGTTCCCGTGCGCGGCGGTCGCGCTCCGGGTCGACAGGAGTCACCGTACTGCCTGTGGCCAGGCTCGGTGATGCCGTAACCGGCGCTGGCAAAGAGGCCAGGACCACCTCCAGGGCGCGCCGCTTCTCGGTCTCCGCTTCGACCCGCGCCGAGGCCTCCTTCAACTGCTGCGTCAAAGCCTTCTCCTTCGCCGTCGTCCCCTGCGCTACGGCACTGCGGTAGCGCGCTATCTCCTGTTCACGCTCCTGCGTCTCCCGGCGCGCTTCCAGAAAGCGGGTCTCAACGGCGGCCTTGTCCTGTTGCAGGACGGCCACTTGGCGTTTGAGACCCTGGGTCAACGCATCGGCGTCCGAGAGGCTGGCGGCGAGTCCGTCGACCACCTCGGTCTTGGCTTTCATCGAGGCCGTCTCGCGGGCAAAGGCGGCCGTCTGCGCCTCGCCGGCGGTTTTCAGCGAGGCCACTTCGCGCGTCAGTAACTCCGTGCGGTCGCCCAGTTCCCGGCGTTGTTGCTCCAGGTCGCGCAGGCTCTTCTCCTGCTGCCGCAACAGGGCGAGCTGGTCGTCTGTCTTCTGCCGTAGTTGGGTGCGCTCGCCTTCAGCCGCGGTCAGCAGCTCGCGGGCCTGCCGCAGTTGCTCCTGAGTGTCCTGCCGTAAGCGCCCCGAGTCCGCGTCGGCGCGGCCCCTGTCGCGCATCTGGGCCACCAGGGCCACATTCTGCGTCTCCAGGTCAGCCGCCTTGGCGGTCAGTTGTTGCACCCGTGCCTGGCTTTCCCGCCGGTCATCGCGCTGCGCGGCCAGTGCGGTCCGCTCGCGCACCAGATCCTGCCGCAGCGTCTCGACCTCGGCCACCGCGGCGGCGAGAGCCTTCTCCTTGTCTTCGAGCAGGCGACCGACCGAGCCGGCGGAGGTCAGCTTCTCACCCTGCGCCTGTAGCAGGGTTTGCTGGGTCTCAATCATGCCGCGAGCGGTCGCAAGTTGCCGTTCCGCATCCACCCGCTCGCGCAACAAAGTGGCAGCCTTCTCCTCCAGGTCCGGCAGCGTTTCGGCGCGCCGTTTCTCCTGGGCCAGATCGGCACGCAGGACCTCCATCTCCCGCCGCAAGGCGGCAGCTTGCTCTTCCACCGCCGGCAGCGTTTCGGCGCGCCGTTTCTCCTGGGCCAGGTCGGTGCGCAGGACCTCCACGGCCCGCTGCAAGGTGGCCGCCTGCTCTTCCACCACCGGCAGCGTTTCGGCGCGCCGTTTCTCCTGGGCCAAATCGGTGCGCAGGACCTCCATCTCCCGCCGCAAGGCGGCAGCCTGCTCTTCCACCACCGACAGCGTTTCGGCGCGCCGTTTCTCCTGGGCCAGATCGGTGCGCAGGGTGGCCGCATCCTGCCGCAAAGCGCCAACCTGTATCTGCACCGCCGGCAGTTGCTCGGCGCGCTCTTTCCAGCGGGCCAGATCGGCGCGCAGGACCTCCATCTCCCGCCGCAAGGCGGCAGCCTCCACAGCGGGCGTTAGGAGTCGCTGCGCCCCGGGGTCAATCTCCGGCACAGCCGCAGCGCGGGGCAACGCCACCGCTGGCGCCGGGGTCTCGGCCGACGGGCGTGGCTGGGCCTGCAGGCGCCGCTCCAAGTCGGCCTGACGAGCCAGGGCCGCGGCCAGATCGGCCCGGGCTCGGTCACGCTCTCCGCCCAGGGTCTCGGTCTGGGTGCGCAGTCCGTCACATTCGCGGGTCATCGCCGCGGATTGCGCGCGAAGAGCGGCTTCCCGCTCCTGCTCACGCTGCTCCAGGACCGCGACCCGGTCCTTCGCCACCTGCAGCTCCGTCCCCAGGGCCGCGACCCGCGTTTCGGTAGTGGCTCCCCGCTCCTGCTCGCGCTGCTCCAGGACCGCGACCCGGTCCTTCGCCACCTGCAGCTCCGTCCCCAGGACCGCGACCCGGTCCTTCGCCACCTGCAGCTCCGTCCCCAGGGCCGCGACCCGGTCCTTCGCCACCTGCAGCTCCGTCCCCAGGGCCGCGACCCGCGTTTCGGTAGTGGCTCCCCGCTCCTGCTCGCGCTGCTCCAGGACCACGACCCGGTCCTTCGCCACCTGCAGCTCCGTCCCCAGGGCCGCGACCCGCGTTTCGGCGGCGGTCTTGCCGACGGCAAGACGTTGCGCCTGCTCCACCAAGTGCTGGCGCTCGCCGGACTCCTGGGCCGCCTGGTCGCGAAGCCGGCGCAGGTCGGTCAGTTCGGTGCGGGCCGTCCCGAGATCTCGGCGCACCTGCTCTACCTCGGTTTGCTTCTGCGCCAGGTTCGCCGCATCGTCGGCGCGCTGCTGTTCGAGGGCAACGGTACGGGTCTCTAGCTCCGTGGTACGGCGGCGGGCCTCGGCGGCCGTGGCGACGGCAGCCTCCGTGCGGTCGTTCAGGTCGCGGTTCTGCCGCTGCCACTGTTCCTGCTCCACCGTCGTCTGCCGCAGTTTCTCTTTGACGTTCTCGTAGGCTCTGCGGTAGGTATCGAAAGCCTGTTCGAGCTGCTGTTCTCGCGAGCGCGTGCGCTCGAGGTCCTGCTGCAGTTGTTTGGCTACCTGCTCAATGCCGCTCTTCTGGCGCAGTTCACTCACGGAGCCGGTCAGTTGCTCCACCTGCTGCAGGAGCGCCGCATTCTCTTCTTTCAGACGAGCACGCTCGGCCATGACGTCCTTGATGTCCTCGGCCGCACTGACCGTGCGGGCCGACTCGACCCGGGCCCGTTCGAGCGCCGCGGCCGTGGTGGAAAGCCGAGCCTTCATGGCCTGGTTTTCATCGGTGAGCGTGCGGATTTTGTCCACCTGCTCGCTCACCATCTTGGCCAGCTCCGGTTGGCTCATCTCCGGGCTTTGCTGTTTCACCTGCGACTCGATGCGCCGAATGCGCTGGGTGCAGTAGGTGATGCGGTAGCCGAGCAGAGAAGGGTTCCAGCCCGGGTACTGCCGCCGCACCGCCTCAAACGTTTGCAGGGCCTCGCGGTAGAGCGCCAAGGCCTGCGCCACGTCCCCGCCCTCCTCGGCGCGACCGCCTTCCTCAAGTTTAACATAGCCGGCCATCCAGTCCTCGCGCGCCTTGGCTTCCTGATCCTCCCCCCGCAGGGGCGCAAGAAGAAGCATCCAGCCGCACAGCATCAGGCCCCAGCGGAACCGTGAAACACATGATCTCATCAGGAACATTGAACGACACCCCCCGACGCAGTCACCTGCTGCTTGAGAAGAACCCATCCAGGCCGGCATCGCGCCCGGCGCCCAAAGCCAGGGCACGATCATACCACGTCCGCGCCTCTTGCCGGCGTGGCGGCTCCGCCGCGGCCAGCAAGGCGGCCAGGCAGTAGGCGGTGTCTGCCCGTTTACCGTCGAGGTCGAAGGCCCGAGAAAATTCGCAGGTAGCGGCGTCCCGCCAGCCGAGCTCAACCAGGGCGGCACCGAGGAGGTGGTGCGCGGCCGCCCGTTCCGGCGCCGCCGCCACGGCCTGCAAAAGAGCGGCCGCGGCCGGCAGCGTCTTGCCTTGCCGCAACCGCAGCGCCCCGAGCCGCAAGAGCACATCGGCATCCTCGGGCAGGCTGCGCCGGGCACTCTGCAGCAGCACCTCGGCAGACTGCACCTCGCCACGATCGGCGAGCAGTACGCCCAGCCTGGCCGCCGCGTTGGCGTCCAGGGGATTGGCGTCCAGTAGACGGCGCAGAGACGCTTCGGCCAGAACGACATCGTCTCCCTCCAGCGCCTTGGCCGCCGCGGTTTCAAGCCGCTGCAGTTCGGCCCGGCGCCGGGCCTCTTCCTGGGCCGTTTCCTGCGCGGCTCTGCGGGAGGTCTCTTGTTCCGCCGTCAGACGCTGCGCGGTGTCGCGCGCCGCGGCGAGGGCGGCGCGATCCCGTTCGCCGCTCGCCTGTAGGTCGCTGATCCGGGTCAGTGCGGTAGCGTGGTCCTGGCGCAGTCGCGCCACCTCATCCGCCTGCAGGCTTTGCCGCTCCTCGCGCAGGGCGGCCGTCTGGGCTTTGAGGGTCTCGCTGTCCTGAGCCGCCGCTTGCAGGCGTTCCTCGGCCGTCTGGGCCTGCGTCAGCGCCGCCGCCGCGCGCTGGCGAGATTGGCTCAACTCCATCGTCAGCCGCGCGACGTCCACGCTGAGTTGCCGGCGCTCGCCGGCCATGGTTTGCTGGCTGGACTCCAGCTCTTCCACTTTCATGGCCAGAGCCTGCGCCTGGGCGTCCAGCCCCTGTCGAGCCCCCCGCAAACGGCGCACCTCAGCGGTGAGTTCCGTGCGGCTCATGGTATCCAGCGCCGCGGCCGCGGCTTCTTCCAAACGGCGGAGCTGATCGGCGCAGTCGGCCGTCCGGAAGCTGACCAACTCCGGATTCCAGTCCGGGTAGCGACGCCCGACGTCCTGGAACAGCGCCAAGGCTTCCGTGTAGAGCTGGCGGGCGAGAGCGAGACGCTGCTCGCGCCCGGCGCTGGCCGCTTGCTCGGTCTTGAGGTAGCCTAGCATCCACTGCTGGCGGGCAGCGCTGTCGCCGTCAGCCGCGAGCGCGCCGACGAGCGCCCCACTGAGCCAGAGCGCCAGACACACGCTCAGGAAGACGGCTTGGCGACGACTCCGCATGCGGCCTAACTCCACCTGTAGGCGGGTGTTTTGACAAGGGCTGCCATGGACATCCGGGCGGTCTCAGGCTATCTTGTGCAGTCCCGGTAGAGGGCCAGTCCGTCGACCGCGCCAACGCCGCACCGCACGCCCGGTCCGCCGCGGGCACCGAGGTCAAAGAGTAGCTGCGAATCCGCAATCGTCAAGGTCGCAGGCTTGTATAGTATTTGTCTAACCTAAACGCCGCAAACAGTTTATACTTGAAAAGCAGGGCCGTCGTCGGCTCGTTGAGGGCGCGATGATCGGCTCGCGGGGGGCGGCAGAGTGCCGGCTTTGACGCCCGCGACCGTCGACAGCCCTGCGGCCGACAGAGTACAGAATCGACACACTCATGGTAGAATGGATACTCAAGAAGATCTTCGGCACGCGCAATGCCCGTCAGCTCCGCCGCTTGTGGCCCTTGGTCGAGACGGTCAACGCCTTCCAGAAGGAACTGGGGAGCCTGACCGACGACCAATTGCGCGCCAAGACGGTCGAGTTCCGGCAACGCCTGGCTGCGGGAGAGACGGTTGACGACCTGATGTGCGAGGCCTTTGCCGTCGTCAAAGACGCCTGCCGGAGGCTGGTAGGTTCTTCGAGCGAGGTGACCGGACACGCCTTGGTGTGGGACATGGTGCCGTTCGACGTGCAAATCCTGGGCGCCATTGCCCTGCACCGGGGTTGCATCGCGGAGATGGCCACGGGCGAAGGCAAGACGCTGGTGGCCACCATGCCTTTGTACCTCAACGCTCTGACGGGCCGCAACTGCCAGTTGGTCACGGTCAACGACTACCTGGCCCACCGTGACGCGCAGTGGATGGGCGCGGTCTACACCTTCCTCGGCCTGACCGTGGGCTGCATCCAGAACAGTATGAGTCCCGTCGAGCGCCGCGAGCAGTACGCCCGCGACATCACCTACGGCACCAACAGCGAGTTCGGTTTCGACTACCTGCGCGACATGGGTATGGCCATGAGTCGCGAAGAGATGGTCCAGCGCGACCACTACTATGCCATCATCGATGAGATCGACAGCATCCTCATCGACGAGGCGCGGACCCCGCTGATCATCTCTGGACCGGCCGCCGTCTCCACACACCGCTATGACAAGCTCAAACCCCTGGTCGCAGACCTTTTCCGGCGCCAGGGCCTGCTGGCCTCACGACTGGCCGCCGAGGCACGCGAGGTGCTCGACAAGCCGGACGCCACCGAAGCGGACCGGGAAGAAGCCCTGCTCAAGCTGGTCAAGGTCCGCATCGGCATGCCGAAGCACAAGCAATTGCAGCGCGCCGTGGAAGACCCTGGGTTGCGCAAACAGATCGAGCGCCGGGAAGCGGACGTCTTCAGCGATAACAACCGCGGCTTCCTGCAGGAGGTCAAGGAGTCGCTGTTTTTCGCCATCGACGAGCGCGGCGGGGAAGCGGACCTCAGCGAGATGGGTCGCCGCTTCCTGCGGCCGGAGGAGCCCGATGCTTTCGTCATCCCGGATCTGCCCGCCTTCTTCAGCGAGATCGATGCGAACCCGAACCTGACCGAACCGGAGAAGATGGTTGCCCGGCAAGAGGCGCAGACCCGTTTCGACATCCAGGCCGAAACCATCCACAACATCTCGCAGTTGCTGCGGGCCTTCTGCCTGTTCGAAAAAGACGTGCAGTACGTGGTCCAGGACAACAAGGTGCTCATTGTCGACGAGTTCACGGGGCGCCTGATGCCCGGGCGACGGTTCAGCGAAGGCCTGCACCAAGCCCTCGAGGCCAAAGAGGACGTCCAGATCGAGCGCGAGACCCAGACCCTGGCCACCATCACGATCCAGAACTACTTCCGCATGTACGAGAAACTCGCCGGCATGACCGGAACCGCGGAAACCGAGGCTACGGAGTTCAAGGAGATCTACGGTCTCGAGGTCATGGTGGCCCCCACCAACCGCCCCTGCCGCCGCATCGACAGCGATGATCGCATCTACAAGACCAAGCGCGAGAAGTACAACGCCATCATCGACGAGATTGAGACCTGCCACAAGAACGGACAACCCGTGCTGGTTGGCACCGTCAGCGTCGAGGTCTCCGAAGTGCTCAGTCGTATGTTGCAGCGCCGGCACATCACCCACAACGTGCTCAACGCCAAACACCATGAGCAGGAGGCGGAGATCGTCGCCCGCGCCGGACAAGCCGGCGCTGTCACCATCGCCACCAACATGGCCGGGCGCGGTACGGACATCAAGCTGGGCCCGGGCGTCGTCCACCTGGAGCGGGCACTGGTGGAGTCCAAGACCCTGCATCTCAGTACCCACCTGACCCCCGAGCAGCTCAAGAACGGCATGAAGTCGCAGGCAGCCCCCGAGGGCGTGTCGACGCTGCGCCAGCTCCTGACGGCGCGCCCGTGCGGCCTGCATGTCATCGGCAGCGAGCGCCACGACGCGCGCCGTATTGACCGGCAGTTGCGCGGTCGTTGCAGTCGCCAGGGCGACCCGGGGTCGTCGCGCTTCTACGTCTCGCTTGAGGATAACCTCATGCGCCTCTTCGGCTCAGACCGGGTGGCGAGCATCATGGAGAAACTCGGGCTGGAGGAGGGCGAGGAGCTGTCCCATCCCATCCTGAACCGCAGTATCGAGCGCGCCCAGCGCCGGGTCGAACAGCAGCACTTTGCCATCCGTAAGCGCACCCTCGAATACGACGACGTGATGAACAAGCAGCGCTCGACCGTCTATGGCTTGCGCCGGGATATCCTGCTCACCGAAAATCCGCGGGAGATGCTGTTCGATTTCATCTACACTACGCTGGCCGACAAGATTGACGGCGCCTTCACCGCGGCCGGGCGGGCCGGGCAAGCGGACCTGGAAGAGATTAAGAACTGGTGTACGCATACCTTCCCCATCGGCTTCAAGGCGGATGTGTTCAAGCATGCCTCGGACGCGGAATCCGCCACCAAGGCCGTGATCGAGCAGATCGAACGCGCCTATGCCCTCAAGGAGAAGCTGGAGAACCCGGAGTCACTGCGTTTCCTCGAACGACACATCATGCTCAATGCCATCGACTCCCTGTACCAAGAGCACCTTTACGCGATGGACACCCTGCGCCAGGGCGTGCAACTGCGTTCCTACGGTCAGCGTGACCCGCTGGTGGAATACAAACAGGAGGCATACGGCCTGTTTGCGGACCTGATGGATTCCATGCGCGAGCAGATCTGCTCAAACGTCTTCCGTTCGGCCACCACCCTGGCGGCCTTCCAGTCACTGTTCATCTCAGCTCCGCAGAAGCAGGTCCACGATTCCCTGGGGCAGTTTGGCGGTCTTGTCGGCGCCGGTCCTGAATCCGCTGAGCCCATGGGCCTTCCCGCGGGTCTGACCCTGCGTCGGCAACTGCCCAAGGTGGGCCGCAATGAGCTCTGCCCGTGCGGCAGCGGCAAGAAGTCCAAGCACTGCTGCGGTCGCTGAGCCAGCGGCCTTACTCCGGGCTGGCGACCCTCGGGCCGGGATAGGGCCGGGTTCGGCCGCCCGGGATCGCGGGGTCAGATGAACGTCGTCATCGCTCTCGACTCGTTTAAGGGCAGTCTGACGGCAGCTGTGGCATGTCGTATCGTCGCGGCGGCGTTTGCCCAAGTCCTGCCGGAGGCGCGCCTCACTTGCGTACCCATGGCCGACGGCGGCGAAGGCACGATCGAGGCCCTGGTGGGGGCCTGCGGGGGACAATTCGTGGCCCTGAACGCGGTCTCCGGGCCGCTGCCTGGCCAGCGTGTGTCGGCGCGCTATGGGTGGCTGCCCGCGACGCATACGGCGGTGGTGGAAATGGCGCAGGCGAGCGGCCTGACACTGGTGCCGCCTGAGAAGCGAGATCCTCGGCAGACCACGACTCGCGGCACCGGCGAACTGATCGCCGACGCGCTGCAGCGGGGCGCTTCGCGGCTCGTGCTCACCCTCGGGGGCAGCGCCACCAACGATGGCGGCACAGGAGCGGCCGCCGCTCTGGGATGGCGCTTCCTCGATGCGACGGGTCGGGACCTCCCGGACGGCGGCGCGGCGTTGTGTCGGCTGGCACGGGTCGTGCCTCCGGCAGCGCCGCTGTACCGAGTGCCGGTGGAGGCACTCTGCGACGTCACCAACCCACTCTGCGGCGACCGCGGTGCGGCAGCCGTCTACGGCCCTCAGAAGGGCGCCACTCCCGACCAGGTCCGCGAACTCGACCTGGCTTTGAGCGTCCTCGCCGAACGCATCCGGGAAGCCCTCGGGCTAGACGTAGCCAACCTCTCTGGCGCCGGGGCGGCCGGTGGATTTGGTGCCGGGGCCGTCGCCTTCCTCGGCGCCCGCCTGGTGCCGGGGGTCGACACCGTCGCCGACCTGGCAGGACTGACCGACCTGATGCGCGAGGCGGATTGGGTCGTTACCGGCGAGGGGCGCTTTGACGAGCAGTCGCTGCAGGGCAAGGTCGTGTCCGGAGTTCTGCGCCGGGCTGCCTCGGGGCGGCCCCAGGTCGCCGTGCTGGCGGGTTCCGTGGCGCTGGCCCGCGCCGACTGGCTGGCCGCCGGGGTGCAGGAGACGGAATCCTGTGCGCCCGCCGGGATGCCAGTCACGGAAGCTATCCGGCGCGCGCCAGAGTTGCTGCGTTCCGCCGCTGATCGCCTGGTCCGCCGCCTGCAACCGCCCTGATACCGGAGAGCCTACGTCGGCACTACGGCTTCGCGCCTCAGGCGCCGACGACGCGCTTCTGGCGCTTGCCCAGCTCCGTATCCTGCCCCGTCGCCAGCGAGTAGAAGGTGCATTTGCGAGGTTTGTCGCAGCAGCAGGCGTAGATGTGGTTCAGGTTCACGTAGCGGTAAGACTGGACGTAACCATCATGCAGGGCCACCTGTCGGCCGAAATTCTTGATCGCCCCGCAGTCGCAGGCAACCCCTTCGTAGTCTGTCTCAAGGTTGCCGTCGATGCCGGTACGGGCCGACATGATCTTCTTGGTCTCGATGTGCGGCGTGAACTTGCAGACGGCATGCTGCATACAAGCCTGGATGACATGGGCTTGATCGAGGTTGGCAACCCACTCAGGAACCTGATCAAAGGTGCTCGGGTACACCTGCGGAGCAGCCTTCACCTTGCCCGCCTTCGCTGAACGCGCCGCGGGCTCTTCCTTCTTCCCGAAAAGACCCAGAATACCATCAAGCAGCCCCATACTCCAGCCGTGCCTTTCCTCTGGGCGGCACTTAAACCGCCAATACACATCCTGTTCTCACTGGCCTGCAGGCAGCTATCGACTGCGGCCAACCCACGCCGAAAAAACGCTAGAACCACCGCGAAATTACGGTAGCACGGGTCCGCATAACTGCAACTTTTTCAGGCCTTTCACGGACGCAAAATGCGGCAACCCTCACCGGGTCGAGCCATCCGGGGCCGGACGGTCAGGGCGTCTCGACGAAGCGGATGGCGTCCGCCTCACCATGGGAACCCGGACAGCCAGGGCAGATGAGCCCGCCACCCCGCAGACGAAACTCGGCGTTGTGAACCAGCGTCTCGGCGCCGTTCTCGTCGTACACGTACGTGCCGTTCCAGCTGTGATCGACGAGAAAGAAGCCCGAGTCGCGCCACTCGACGTGCGCGTGGCGCCTTGAGGCGGTGCCGACATCGACGACAACGTCGTTGCCCGGTTCGCGACCCAACGACACGGCCGGAGTTCGGCTATCGATGATGAAGATGGCGTGACCCCGAAGCAGGCAGAGGCGCCCCCCCCGTACCGGACTGACCGCATCCTCAGGCGGCGGCTCTTCGTCCACCTTCTTGCGATGCATCTGGGTGAGTTGAATGCGCCGACTACCGGTGCCCTGATGACCCTCAAAAGTACGAGTGTTTGTGCGCCTGGCCTGAGCCAACACTGACGGTTCTGGCACATTCTCAACCCGCTCGCCCTCCGGGATCGCCTCGTAGAGCTCGCCGAAGGCGGCGACCCATTCCGTCGGGGCGTCGACCGGCCGCAGGGTCAGGCGGTCCGCCTCGGAAAGCAACTCGTGAACCACAGCTGAAGCCAAGATCTGCCCGGGAGCGCACAGCGTCACCAGGCGGGCGCTCCTCGACACAGCCTCCCCGTAGAAGCTGCGCCCTCGGACGGTGACCTCGCCGGAGTGTATACCGATACGCAACTGCGGAAACACGCCGACAACTCGACTGGTGTTCATCACCGTACGCATGTCGCAGGCAGCACGCAAGGCAGCACTCGCTTCCGCAAAGCGGCTCAGCATGGTGCTGCCCACCGTCCGCACTTCCGCGCCACCATGCTGGTGACGGATGCGTTCGAGCCGAGCAGTCACGTCCGCGAGAAAGCGCGACGCCTCGTCGTCCCCCTGCAGATCACGCACCTGCAGAGCCGTGGGGATATCGAGGAACACCAAGGTGAGAAAATGGGTTTCTTCCGGCATCAATAACGGCCTTCCCTGACTGGCTGCACTAGGACGCCACGCGACAGCCAACGCCAGACGGTCAGCCCGGAGAGCCAACAAAGATGTCCGCCGTGTCTTTCAGAACAAAAATGCGGTCCACCGCGTCCTCACCGGTAGCGCCGCGCTCCTCGATGGATTCGAAAACACGGCGCACGGAAACTGCGGCCGTGGGAGTGTATAGCTTGACCAGTCCGACGCGGTGTTCGCCAGAGAACATCACCACCAGAAGGACTTCATCGGTGGCCGCCGCCATGAGGATACTGCGCTTCAGCCCCTGATGCAACACGGAACTGAACTCGTCCTCGCCCAAGAGACGCGCCAGCTCACGGGTCGCCGCAAACACGCCAGCCCCAAGGGCCGAAATCAACAGCGGATCCTGCCGGTTCACGTTTTCGTGGGCCAAAACATGGCCAGCGCCATCGCAGATGAGGCAACTGTCCGCTTCAGACTGGTCAAGAAGCTCAATGAGGATTTTTCGCAGCCTGTTCACATCCTTGCGGGTTAACTCATAGGTCATCTTCGGATTCCCTTGTGTTCGCATGCGGCCGCGTCGATGGGCGCGGTCGTGGCCGCCGCTCGGGAGCCTCGCGCTCCGGGGGCGCGGAGAGTTCTAGACGAGCTTGATGTCATGCTTCTTGCCGGCCGCCGGCGCACTGGCGTCTTTGACGAAGCGGTGCAAAACCAGCCGGGCAATCATGTTCAGCGTCTCGAATACCCCTTCCCCGCTGGTCGCCACAGAGGTGAAATGAGGACGCCTCTTGCCCCGGTTGTTAAGCAGAAACTCCATGTAATGAACCGGAGCAATGTTAGGGAGGTCGCGCTTGTTGTACTGCAGCACGTAGGGAATGTCGTCCAGTTTCTTGTTCTGCGGGACCAAGTTCTGCTGCAGGTTTTTGAAACTCTCAACGTTAGCGGCCATCTCAGCCCACTGGCTGTCGGCCACGAATACAACGCCGTCCACGCCGCGCAGCACGATGGCTCGGGTGGTGTTGTACATCACCTGCCCCGGTACGGTGTACATCTGAAAGCGCGTGGTAAACCCCTGGATTACATCCGCCACCAGCGGCATAAAGTCGAAGAACAAGGTGCGGTCCTTCACCGTGTCCAGAGACGTCAAGGAGCCCTTGTGGTCAGGTTTGATCAGACGATGCACCACCTCAAGATTCGTGGTCTTGCCACACCGCGCCGGCCCATAGTAGACGACCTTGAGTTGAATCTCGCGCGTTTCCTGATTCACGAACGCCATGTGGCCTATCTCCGTGCGGCCAAGCGCCGCCCACCTATCCCTCGTTGCCAGGTAAAACGCCGACCGCCGACCAAGACGCCCCCCTGGCGGTGACGCCGAACGGCTGCACAGGCAGCACAAGACCCACACACACCAAGGTCGCCGGATGGCAGCAAACGACGATGTACACGTTGTACAAGTTCGACTGGATTTCCTTGAAATTCAAGTCATCTTGGTTACAGAATATTGGCGTGGCATTGGGTTGGACGGGGTCTTTCGAGGTCTTGGTTTGGGGGATGGATGGTGTGGTCCATAGCTGCGGGTGGGCCAAGGCAGTGCGCAGGTAAGGAGCTTCGGCCATGAGTCTGGCGCGACGTATCTTCGATGGGTTTCTCGGGAAGAGAGACAAAGACGAAGAACCTCCGCATGGCGCAGAGCCCCCGAAGGCTGGGAAGGCCATGCCGCCGCCGCCCAAAGTGCTGCGGGCGGAGACACCGCCCCACAACTTGCCCCACGCTGACCGGCGCAGCGATAGCCAAACATTCCATGTCAGCGCACCCCCGCTCACGGTGGCAAGTCCACCGCCGGACGCCGCAGTTCGCGCCGAGGCTGAGCCTCAGAGCCCCGGGCACATGCGACTGACGCCCTTACGGCCATCCGGGGCCGAGGGACAGGTCCCGAAGGCCGCGGCGGAGGACCCGCTGCGCCACAGCCAGACCATTCGAGTCTCGCCGTCGGATCTTCATGCGGTTGCGGGTGGCGCCGCCCCGAGCCCCACGCTCAAGTCCGAGGATATGCGCCGCAGTCAGACGATCCGCGTCAACCCGCCGCACGCGGCGGCGCCGGGGCCGGTCGAGATCCCGAGCCTCAAGCGTGTGCATCTGCATTCCGAGGCGGAGCCCGTGCCGCCGCGGGGAGTCGAACTACCGGTGCAGGCGCTCCTGATGGCGCTGCCGCCGAGCCTGCGGGGACCTGCCTGGACACCGGGAAACCTGCCTCAGGGCAGCCTGTTCATGGACCCGGAGCAACTCCGGAAGCAGCTCGCCGAAGGGCGTGTGTCTATGTCGGCCGAGGAGGCCCGACGCTACCTGCCAGAGGGGTGGCTCGATGCTGATGTCCTCGGGGATGTGGACCTGGATCTGGCTGAAGTGATGGCGGCAACGCCGATCGAACTGATTCCGGTCCCCCCGTCGCGCCAGCCGCGGGCAGCGGCGGTGGAAGCGCTACCGGCGACGGCGGAGACGGGCGCCGCGGCAGAGGCCGTGGCACAAGTGCCCTGTGCGGTCATCCTGGCGGCGCTACCGGGGCCGCTGCGCGGTCCCGCCTGGCGGGAAGAGGGGATGCCGGACGGCACGGTGCCGCTGGCCAAGGACCTGTTGCTGGAAAAGCTACGCTCTGGCCGTGTGAGTTTGGACATCGAGGCGGTCGCCGCGGCGCTGCCGCAGGGCTGGGTCGCACCGGGGGCCCGCGGGGAGGTCAACCTCGACCTTCCCGCCGTAGTCGGGGCCCTGCCCCCCGAATGGCTGCAGTCGACCAGCGAAGAGGATCAGGAGGTGGCGGCGGTACAGGCCATGGCCAATCTGTTTGCGCCGGCCATGGCGGCGGCCCCCGCCCCACGGACTCCGCCACCAAGCAGCCCCCCTGGCGTCGACACGCCGACGATCCAGCCGCCGCCCGCAGAGTTGGACCGAGTCTTCGTGCCAGCGCGGCTGGTTCTCCAGGCTCTGCCGCAGGCGATGCGTGGCCCCGCCTGGCAGGCCGAAGGCCCGACGGGCGCCGTGGTCAGCGTACCCCGCGATCAACTGCTCCGCCAACTTGCGATGGGCCGGGTCGAGCTGACGTTGGACCAGGCGCGTGCGCAACTCCCCGACGGAATGCTCTCGACGGATGCCCAAGGCACGTTCGCCCTCGACCTCGCCACGGTAGTCGCCGCAGTCCCCGCAGAGTTGATCCAGATCAGCAGCGAAATGGACCACGATGCCGTTGCGGTGGCAGCGATGAGGGACCTCTTCACCACGACGGTCGCGAAACGTGCTGACGCCCCAATCCCCCGCGCCGAGCCGACAGCAGCAGCCCTGACACCCCGCGCCGAGCCAGCGGCAGCAGCCCTGACACCCCGCGCCGAGCCGACAGCAGCAGCCCCAATGCCCCTCCCATCCGGGACGGTCAGTATACCGTGCCGCGCCATCCTCAGCATGCTCCCCGCGGCACTGCGGGGACCCTCCTGGCGCGCCGAGGGTTTCCCTGAGCTGCTTATCGACTTGCCGAAGGCGGACGTGTTGACCCAACTGGCGGCCGGAAATGTTACGGCGTCGGTGTCTTTACTCCACGGCAAGATTCCGGCCGGTTGGCTTGCCGCCGGCGCCTCTGGCAACGTGGCGCTGAACCTGGCCGAAGTCGTGGCCGCGGTGCCGCCGGAGATGATGGCGGTGCAGGATGACATGGCTGACGACGTGGTGGCCGCAGCACAACTTGGTCGTCTGTTCGTCTCGGCGGCGCCGCTGGCTACCAGGGCGGTGCCCGTCGTCCCCGAAGCGCTTTCGACCGTAGCCGTGGCCCTGTCGGCGCCGGTCGAGGCCATCTCGGCCGAGGAAGCTAAGACTGGGGTTCCGGTGGTAACCGCGCCAGCCGTACCGGAGGCTTTGCCGGCCGCCCCCGTCGAGGCCATCTCGACCGAGGAAGCTAAGACTGCGGTTCCGGTGGTAACCGCGCCAGCCGTACCGGAGGCTTTGCCGACCGCCCCCGCCGAGACAGCCGCCCCGCCGAGTCCTACGGGGTTGGCGACACCCGCCACCGCCGACCGTGAGGAACTCCCTGTGGCGCGTCCCGCTCTGTCGGCGTTGCTGGAGACGGAGGAGGCAGAGGACTTCCAGCCTGACCTGCTCTCTGAATGGAGTGGCGTCGAGGAGTCACTCGAGCGCGCCCCCCATGGCATTGACCTGAACGTGGCCCGCGCCGCAGAACTCATCCACCTGCCTGGGGTTGGCGAGACCCGTGCACAGGCGATCATTGCGCACCGCAACGCCCACGGACCTTTCAAGTCGATCTACGGTTTGGCGGATGTCTCGGGCGTCGGCCCTGCCCTGTTCCGACGCATGACTGGCCTCTCCGTCCGCAAACGTGTCAACCGACACGCCGTGATGGAGCACTTCCTCACGCTCTCTGCCGATCAGAAGCCACTGCTGTTCCGGGTCGTCGACGCCATCCGCGCCGAGTTCAGCGCCTCAGGCGCAGTGCTGACCAATCTGGCGGGTATGCCGCTCGCGGTCTCCGGCACGATGAAGGACGCGAATCAGTACGCCGCTCTGGGCAGCCGCTTCTTCTTCCGAGCCCGCCGCCATCTGCAAAAATTCGTCGCCCGCGCCTCGGATTGCGTCATTCTACCCGGCAGTACCCCACCGTTACTGTTGCTATCGAGCGGGGACGTTGTGGTCATTCTCACGCTGACTGGCAGTGGCGTCTTGCAGAAACGGCTGAACCGAGCGCGCCGGGCGATGCGCGAGATCGGCTGGCTGCTGAGTCGTCGCGCCGTGGTCTTGCGTGTCTGACGCAGTGAGCCGCCCGGCTGGCTTGGGGCCCGCGGGGGTGGTGGTCTGTTTGGAGATAGAGCGTCATGTCCAGCGGCAACGAGACGCCCCCTGAATTGCAGTGGGCGTGGACAAACGATGACCGGCGGTCTCTGCTGGGACGTTTCCACCTCGGCTTGCAGCACCTGCTGGCGGCGTTCGAAACCTGGCGTCAGACGGGCGACGGCGGCCGCGTGTCCGTCGTGAAAGGCCTAGCGGACCGCCTCGAAGCGGCTGGCATCGATCTTGACGTCTGCGCCTCGAACTGCCACGCCTTGGCCAACACTCTGCGTTCCCATGCCGAGATCGACGGCGCGCAGCCGGTCTCGGCGCACGCCGCGATCCGTCTGAGCAAAGCCCTGGGGTCCCCTGTCATCCTGACGCGGACCACCATCGCGCAACTGGCGGGAAAGACGCTTCGGCTCGAGTATACCGAGGGCGCCAACGCCATCGTCCAGGTCAACGGCGAGTATTGGGGAACGCCACTGGATCGTGTCCTGGTGGTTCAGGACCTGCCTGCGCCTGATCCCGCCGAAGCGAGTTCCCGGCTGCCGCCGGTCCCCGTCGAAGCTCTGCCGGCATTCGCCTTCCGCCTTGATCGTCTGGAGCTGAGCAACGCAATCCAGTTCCTGACCATGACTGCCCGCACCGGCATCCTGTCGGTGATCCCGGCAGCAGGCCCGGTGAATGGCCAGTTGTTTCTGGTCATGGGGCGTGTCGTCCACGCGGTGTTCGGCTCTCATTCGGATGTGGAAGCCGTGGCGCGGCTGATGAACCTGGAGGCTTCGGCGGCGACCTTCGATAACGACGAGGCCGCCCGCACCGCCGAGCGCACGATGAACCTGGCAACCGACCAGTTGCTGATTGAAGCCGCGGTCAAGGCCGACGAACTCACGTCTTGACACGCATGCGGGGTGCGGCGAGGCTGCGAGGGGGAAAGATCAGGGCAGGGAACAGGCGGGAATCACTCGGTCATCCAGTATAGCAGCGCTTCGCAGCCAGGCTCCTCCTGCGGACACCCGGGACAGATGGCGCCGGATTCCGGGAGTTTCACTTCACGCTGTTGCACGAAGTACTCCTCGCCCTTGTCGTCGTAGATGAACGTGCCGTTGGCGCTGCGATCCACAATCACGAACAGACCCTCGCGGCAGCACACCTCGGCGTGACGACGCGAAGCCGTCTCGACCTGCAGGACGATGTCGTTGCCTGCGTCCCGCCCCATCGAGACGGATGTCTTGTTGTCGACCAGAAGCACTTTTTCCCGCCAGATAAGGCAGAGACGATTAGCGCGCTTCGGGGCGACCGCGGTACCGGGGGGCGGCGCCACCGCAACGTCTTGCACGGGCAAGGATGACGCAACCTCGGCGACCGGCGTACTGGGGACTTCATCCGGCGATACCTTGACCTCGCGAAGGGTGACCTTCCGAACGGGCAAACCGGACGCCGTGTCCCGAGGCCGCAAACGGCCGACCGTCTTGAACTTGCTCCGCAGATCAGGCGGGGGTGGCTTGCCCTCACTCGCGGTGGTCGCAGCCGCAGGAAGAGCCGCCTCTCCCCACGACACCTCGTAAAGACTCATATTCAGCCGCTCGGCAGCCTCTCCGGTCAGAGTCATGAAGCGGTGTTGAACACGCTCTCCGGCTTGCTCCAGGACATCGCCAGTGGCCACGATGCAACCCGCCTTGGCCAAGGTCGCCATGCGCGCCGCCGTGGTGACAACCTCCCCGGAATAGTTGCCGGCCCGTACGTGTACGGGCCCGCAGTGCAGGCCCATACGGATACGTACACCGCTGTCGGCCAGTCCGCCAGCCAGGATGGCCTCCTGCATGCCAACGGCCGCATCCACGGCGTCACCGGCATCAACAAACGAACACAACAGCGTGCCGCCGATGGACCGCACCAAGTTGCCAGCGTACTTCTTCCGTACATCCCCCAGCAGGGCCAGACAACGCTGCTGACAATCGCGCGCCTCACCCTCGCCCTTCTGCTCGCGGATCGTCCCGATGGTCGGGATATCCACGAACATCAAGGCTAGATTCTGTGTCTGCTGATCTGCCATAGGCGACGCCTACCGCTCGCTGATTCTGCTGGGCCCAAGCCGCTGGGCAGGGAGCAACCGAGTAACGCAACTCGCCTTGCGCCAGCCTGGAACCAAACCCAACCCACCCATACAGCCAGTAATCATACCGCCCGTTTGGTAGGTTGTCAATGACCGCAGCAAGCACGGCCGCCGATATTCGGCCCCTTGGCGCGTGCCTGCCGCAACGCCACCGACGTGAGCTGCACCGCGGTCCAACTCGTTCCGGTTCACGGACGCCTCTGCTTGATGGACAGGTCCGGCCTGGCGATCGCGATCTTGCTGAAGGGTTCGACTGACTCGGTCAACCACACGTTGCCACCGACCACGCTGTCATGCCCCACGGTGATGTCGCCCAGAATCGTGGCGCCGGCGTAAATGGTCACGTTATCCTCGATGTTCGGGTGCCGCTTGGCGCCCTTGATCAGCCGGCCGCAGGCATCCTTGGGAAAACTGAGCGCCCCCAGGGTCACCCCCTGGTAGATCTTGACGTTATCCCCGATCACGGCCGTCTCGCCGATAACCACCCCCGTCCCATGGTCGATGAAGAAGCTGCTACCGATGGTCGCACCGGGGTTGATGTCGATGCCGGTGATGGTGTGCGCGTGTTCGCCCATGACGCGAGGGATGAGGGGGACCTTGGCCAGGTAGAGTTCATGGGCAAGTCTCTGGACGGCAATCGCTTTCAGGCCCGGATAAGCAATGATGATCTCATCGGTGGAGTGGGTGGCTGGATCGCCGTCGAGCGCCGCCTGCACGTCCGTCTTCAGCACATTGCGGATCTGGGGCAGGCGCCGCAGCAGGCCGATCACCACGTCGTCGGCCTGCCGAGCACAGTCGCAGCCCGTGCAGCACTCCTGCACACAACGATAGGCATAGGCCCGGCGGACCTGTTCGGCGAGAACCTGGTAGACCTCGTTGACCAAGTCGCCGATGGTGAACTCGATCGCGGCCCGCGTGACCGGGTGCAGACCCGTATACCCCGGAAAGACGATCTCGAGCATCTTCTCGAGGATGGCCACCACCGCATCGCGCTCGGGCATATTGCCACCGTCGATGTGGGTGATCCCTTTCTCATCCTCATACGTGGCACAGATGGCGCGGGTGATGTCCATGGCAACGCTGGCGGTCCACGCCCCCACAGGCGCAGGATGCCGCCCGAAGGTGCATCGCGACAAAACCTTCTGACTACGCTCGTTCATGGGTCTGATGCTTCCTTTTCGACAATGACAGTCACTGGGCCATCATTGAGGAGGCGGACTTTCATGTGAGCTCCGAACACCCCTTGGGCGGTCCGGAGTCCGCTCTCTGCCATGCACCCCACAAAAGCCTCATAGAGGGGTTCCGATGCGGTCGGCGGGGCCGCATCAATGAAACTCGGACGACGTCCCTTGCGGCAGTCCCCATAGAGCGTGAACTGCGAGACGACCAGCACGCTGCCGGCCTGGTCGCGCACCGAGCGGTTCATCTTACCGTCCTGATCTTCAAAAATGCGCAGATCGAGGCACTTGCCGGCAACGAATTGGACCTCCTTACTGGTGTCGCCGTTGCGCACCCCCAGCAGAATCAAGAGACCAGGCCCAATCTGCCCGGTGATGCGCCCACCAACCTCGACGGAGGCCTCCAGGACCCGCTGTACAAGCGCACGCATAGATTCGGCCTCTACCCCATCCATCCCTGACCGTCAACGGGAGCCGTAAACGTGTGGTAGGTCGCTCCCCGACGTGGAGCCAATCTAGCGCCGACGGACGCAAGTGGCTACCCCTTCGCGGCGGCGGGGGCGCAACTCAGCTCCGTGGAGGTTTGCTTGTCCGAGAACCGCAGAATGTCGAATGACCAAAGGCCAATGACGAAGTGCAGAATCATCGGCACGGCAACGGCAGTTCGCATATCGGTATGTCCGGCCGTAGCCGGGGCTCCAGCTGAACCCTTGTATGAGACTTGACCGCGATCTTCGCTCTGTTCCGCCTGCGCCGGGGGCTCGGCTGGAGGGCAAGAGCAGTCCTGCCGCCCGGCAGGACGCATCGCCGCCGCAGACCAAAGGGTCCGGGCGCCGCCCGAACTCAGTCCCAGACCGCGCCGGCCGACAGGCCAAGCTTTGGACTGCTGTGGCTTGACACAGCTTTGCACCCCCACCGATTAGCTTGACGCCGGTGGGCCTTG